>JBDSJW010000120.1:0-8499 GCA_039917235.1 Kapaibacterium sp. (SeqCode)
GCAAGCCTCGGCCTGCGACTGGAGCAGTCGGCAAAGGGGCAGGAGGAGGCGATGAAGGAGCTGGCGCAGCGGGTATCCGCCATCCAGGGGCTCAACCTGCTGGAGTCCCACGCCGAACGTCTGGAGACCACCAATGTCCTTCTCGGCCAGCTTGTCTCATCGATCGAGGCGATGAGCCAGCGGATCGATATGCTCTTCGGCAAGGAACTGGAGTTTTTCGTCCGCAAGGAGTTTGAGCGGATGGTGAACCGCGATGCCGGCGAAGGCCCGGCGAACAATCCTCCGAGCAATCGCGAGGAGCGACGATGACCCCGCTCCCCCTCATCCGATCCAGCCGGAAGAAGACCTCGATCGAGATCTACTTTGTGCTCTATCTCTCCGCGATCATCCTGCTGCTCGGCACAACCCCGTCGCACCATAATACGCGCGAGGATGAGCTGGAGGATCTGATCCGGCATCTTCTGGTCTCCGATTTCAAGGTGAAGGTGGAAAAGGCGGCGCTCCTCTACAGCTTTATCCCCGTCGGCGTCAGGGTGGATACAACCGGCCGCGTTCTCACGCGCGACAGCGTAAACACGATCACGGCGCGCGGAACGTTTTCAAATGTCGATTTCAAAATCCTCTCCATCCGCGACAGCGGCGGCGCCATCGTCTCGCTCGATAGAGCCTCGCTGATACGCCGTGATGATCGCTCCTGTCTCTTTCAGTGGAAGCCGCCGGCCGTCGATCGCAACGCGACCTACAGCGTGACGGTGGCCGGCATTGCCTCCCCCCTCCCCCCCGCCGGGCTTCGCAGCGATCTCCGCGACAAGGTGAACGAGGTGCTGAAGCGCGGTGGCACGGTAAGCGATTCCGTGACGTTCACGGTGAATGTCCTCGCCGTCAACGATCTTGTCGCGCTTCGCAGGCTTCCGCTCAGCACAACACGCCCGGGAGACTCTGCAGCGACGACGATCTTCGGTCCGCTCCCGCTCCAGGGGGGGCGCACCACCACCGGCACGAACTTCGAGCTGGTGGCGTCCGACCTTACGATCTCCCAGCCCCCCTCCAGCAACTGGAGCAACCGGATCACGATTCAGGGGGCGACCACGTCAGAGGAACTGGACCTTCAGGTAAGCGGCGGCGACGTGAAGGTGACAAGGAAAGGGCCGGCGTATATCGAAGTCTACGGCACCACGCCGATGAAGGGGACGCAGCAGGTGACAGTCACCGGCACGCCGAAGAACGGCGGGAAACCATTCTCCACATCGTTCACGGTAAAGGCCGCTCCGCTGGCGCTGCCGCAGTTGCCGCAGGTGTTTACCCTCGGCTCCGCCTATCGTCTCGATTTCCGCTCGTCATCGGAGATCTCCAACAACAGGATTTCGGTGGGGGTGGAGGAGACTGGAAAACCGGTGGTACTGCCGAGCGAAACGGGAGCAACGCTTCGCTACACCCCGCAGGAGACGGGCAAGGCGGTGATAACGCGGTATCTTGGCGATCAGGTGGCGGATCGTTACACGATTAACATCGTCCCGATCGCCCTTCCAAGGGTCTATCCGCCGAAACGGGAAAGCCCGACAACGGCCACGATCACGACGGTTGCGTACGGTAACGTCAAGGATGTCCCGAACAGGGTGCGGCTGATCGTGGATGAGGGGAACGTGGAGGATGCGGAGAAGATCGACGAGAAGATCGACGATATTGATAAGACGACAACGCAGGTCTGGCGGATCACGAAAAAAGGAAGCGGCGAATTCCGGTTTACCGCTCATGCGGTGGATATTCGCGGCAGCAGGCAGGGCGCATCAAATCAGGCGGAGTATCGTGTTCAATAGGATTATCCAGTGCGTGGCGTTGGTTCTTGCCGTGGCCGGGCTCAGCCCCGTTGCCCGCGGTCAGGAACTGTTCCGCGCAAGCTGGACCATCCAGGACAAGACGCGCGGGCTTCAGCAGGATATCGCCAGGGAAATCATCCAGCAGTTCAACAACTGGCAGACACGGGATGATCCATACGCCACCACCGTCCGCATTGATGACTTCCTCCGCGTCACGGTCGTGGGCGAGCTTCTCCCCTCCAATGCCGTCCGCAACCATCTCACCCGCCTTGTGCTGGGGACGCTTGTGATTGAAAAGCACTTCGATGAGTTCCTGGACACCGCGACAATCTCCAGCCTGGAACGGCGCGATCACTACTGGTGCGATGAGGCGGTGCTGGTCTACGATCCCGTCCATTCCCCGATCTCCACAACCGGAGAAGAGGGGGAGATCGACAGCAGCCTGGCACCGTATCTCCGAAGCTACGCCGGCCGCCGGCTCCCGCGCGCGCGGCTGGCGCTGGATGAAAGCTCTCTCAGAATCGGCACGGAAGCGCGCATCTGGGCAGGGATCGGTTTTGAGGAGATAGCATTGCCGGACTTCACCTACGGCAGCGCGCGGCTGGGGGTAAGCTACGGCGGACTCCGCCTCTGGGGGACGCTCCCCGCGCCGATCGGCACAAGATCAAATCCCCTGCTGGCCCGCGGCCTGGAAGGTTCATACGGGTTCGGCGTGGCGTTCGATGAGGATCATTTCGGCGGGATGGTCTCCAGCGCGTTTACGCCGAAGGAGATATCATCAGTGCCGGGAACCGATCGTTATTTCATCGGCCACATGGCGCTCCTCTACGGCATCATCCCCATACGGCTCACGCTGTTGAATGATGTCCCGCTCCGCGTCAAGCTGGGCCTGGGCTACCTGGACGCCCGCAAGCTCCCCCTTGCCCCCGACGGCGCGGGCGTTGCCACGAGCGATGAGCAATCCGGCCTCCTTGCCCCGATGGCCCACCTTGAGTATGCGCGCATCGCGGAGGATGGGACAACCGAGTCGAGCGCCACGGTCGGCTTCTTCAGCGATAATCTCTATGGGTCGTATCAGGGTCGCTTCAGCACGGCATTCGGCTGGCGCGTGACCGCGGCGGCATACGGGCTGCTGGGGAGTCGCGCCGCGTATCTTCCCTCTTTTGCCATCACGCCATCGATCACCTACACCTTCTGGTGAGCACAACGGTGAACATCCGCCCGCTCCATATCGTGGCCTGGTTCTGCGTCTGCATCGCGGCGCTCGGGCTTATGGCTTCCGTTTCCCATGCCCAGACGCACGAGTGGAAGCTGGTGGAGAGGGCGCTGCACGACCGGACCACGATGGCGCTCCGACGGTATTATATGTTTGTCAAACCGGATTCGCTCAGGCTCCGCTATATCAGGAACAATGAGCGGAGCCTGGCCTACCGCCTGCGTGCCCGCTCCGGCGATAACGACACGCTGGGCCAGCTTCTCTCCATCACTCTGGGGCAGCTCTCGCTGATCTCAACGCCAAGCGTCAGGATCGCCGTGGGAGATGATCTCTACCGGGCGCTGCTTCTTTCGCGATCCAACCCGCTGGCGGAGGAACGGGAGCTCGTCGATGGCGATGCGTTCGGTCATGATGACTGGGGAGGGGATGCCAAGGTGATCGCGTCGCTCGACCGCATCGATTACCGCTTCACGCCGGGGCTGGCGGCGTTCGCCTCCATCGGCGCGCCGGAGTCCGATCTTTCCTGGTGGAACGATGCCACCGCGCGGATCGGCGCCGCGACGCCGACGTGGGAGTTCGGGGTGATCCTCCCGTTTGCATCGGGGGGAACCTCGTTCGGTCCGTGGCGGGAACGGCTGCTGGCACCGGGCTACGGCGCGGCGGGGCTTGTGCGCGCTGGGCCGATAACAGGGCGCGCGCGATTTACGGCGCTGGGCGATCCGGCCTTCACATCGCTGCCGGTTGCCCCCGGCGTCTATGTCCATACACTCTCCGGCGCGGCGACCTATACAACATCATTCGAGACGGCGATAGGATCGTTCAGGGAGGATATCGGGATCGGCTACGAGGAGTTTACAAAGGGGCGACTGGATGGCGATACGCCTCGATCGGAGGGATATGTCAGGCGCATCTCCCCGATTGCCGAGGTTACGTGGACAAGCGCGCAGAGAAATCTTCAGGGGCATATCGGCATGGCCGATCTATCGCTCCGGGGCGGGTTTATCGCCCGCCTTACCGAGACGCTCTGGGTGGAGGCGCGGGTGGTAAGCAACGACATCTTTCGCGATCCGAAATCGTTCGAACATCCCTTTATTCTTTTTCTTACGCCGATGGTAAAGTTTTAGCTGTTGGAATATTTCGGTTGTCGGGGGACGTTTCAGGCATTGGGGACGTTTGAAACGTCCCCCGACGGGCACAATCACCGCTCATGAAAATCCCGGTATTCCGGTTGCAACCGATATCGCGTAGCGCGGCATACTGCATTCCGTACGTTTGCGGCACGGAGCCGTGGCACGGTGTTGCAGGCGATAACAGGCACATCGCGTGGAATCCCGGATGCGGGGAAACACGTTGGCGCTTGCACGACATGTACTTCAGGATGGAATAGCGATGGATACGACGACTCTGGTGCTTCTTCACGCCTTTCCGCTTTGCAGCGTCATGTGGGAGCCGCAACGGCGCGCGTTTGAGGGGACTGTTCCGCTCTATCTTCCCGATCTCCCCGGGTTCGGCACGGAGTCGCGGCTGGATGGCGAGCGATTTTCGATGAAGCTGGCGGCCCGGTTTATCCAGCACGAGCTGGATGCCAGGAAGATCGACCGATGCGTCCTTGGCGGGCTTTCGATGGGAGGCTATATCGCGTTTGAATGCTGGCGGCTCTTTCCCGAGCGGATCGCCGGGATGATTCTGGCGGATACCCGCGCACTCTCCGATACCACCGAGGGGCGGAGCAAACGATTCGATTCGGTGGTGAGAATAGGCCAGGGGGATTTTCCGGGCTTTGTGGAGGATACGCTGAAAACGCTGCTGGCAAAGGAGACCTGGAACAATCACCCGGAGGTGGTGGAGGTGGCGCGCATCCTGATGCGGACAGCCGATCCGCAGTCGGTGATCGAGGCCCAGCTCGGCCTGGCGGAGCGTCCCGATTCCACGGCAACGCTGGGGACGATCACGGTGCCGACCGCCGTCATCGCCGGACGCCATGATGCGATTGTGCCGATCGACGAGGCGCGGGAGATGGCCGCGGCGATTCCGGATGCGGGGTGTACGATCATCGAGCGCGCGGGGCATCTCTCCAATCTGGAGAACCCGGAGGATTTCAACGCCGCCGTGCTGGGGCTGCTTGCACGCGTGGACGGCCGCTGAATGTCACGATCCCGCTTTGGCAGGTCTTCCCTCTACTCCCCCTTCCCCCGGTTCGCCTGATACTGCTTCACGGCAATGTCATGCTCGCGGTCGGTACGGCTGAAGGCATGGCGACCGGAGCCATCGGCCTTGGCGACGAAGAAGATGTAATCGTGCGTGGCGGGGCTGAGTGTTGCCAGGATGGAGGCGCGTCCGGGGTTATTGATCGGCCCCGGAGGAAGCCCCTTGTAGAAATAGGTATTGTACGGATTGTCCAGCCTGGTATCGGCGAACAGAAGGCGGCGCGGGCCGTCGGGGAGGATATACTGGATGGTGGGATCGGCCTGGAGCTTCATCCCGATATGAAGGCGGTTGAGATAGACGCCCGCGATCACCGGACGCTCATCGTTTACGCGCGCCTCCCCTTCCACGATCGAGGCAAGCGTAATCACCTCGTAAGGGGAAAGGCCGAGCGCCTCCGCTTTTTTCTTGAGCGCGTCGGTGTAGAAGTCGCGGAAGACATCGGCCATGCGACGGAGAAGGGTTACCGGCTTCTCCCCCCAGAAGATGTAATAGGTATCCGGCATCAGATATCCCTCGGCGCTGGCGGCGGTGATGCCGATCGTCTTGAGAAACGCCCGGTCGTTTGCCAGGCGGACGATCTGCGCGGAATCGCAGCCGGCCTCGCGCGCGGCGATCGAGGCGATCCTTCTGACCGTGATCCCTTCAGGGAAGGTGACTTTCGATTTTACGGTGGAGTGCCCCTCCACCAGGGCCGACAGAAGCTGCGCGTTGGAGAGGCCGTGATTGAATTTATATGATCCCGGCTTAATCTTCCCGTCGCTCCCCGTGGTCACAGCAAGAATCTTGAAGGCGGCGCGCCCATGAATCAGCTCCGCCCCTTCCAGCGAATCGAGCACTTCATCGAACGATGCTCCCTCGGGAATGCGGACGATGATATCTCCTCCCGCATCGGAGCGCATCCAGGTCTGATAGGCGAAATATCCGCCGATCGCGAGAATGAGGATGACGATTGCCAGAATGATCTTCCGAACCATATAGAGTTACTTGCAAGGCGTGGAGATCGGTCGTAGATTTTTTCAACCGACTAATTGCACAGCGTAGCGTTCCGACTATTGATGCCATTCTCCCCAGATCCCGACCCTCGTCCGATATACGGCGCGGCCGCCGCGCGCGGACCGATCGCATTGATCGCCCCGTTTATCCGGCTGTCCGCCCTGATCGTTCCGCTGCTGGCCCTGCTGGCCGGCGCAAACGCGTTCGCCCAGGGAGCCCCCACCTATACACCATCCCCCATCGACTCGCTGATCAAGGCGCAGGATTCGATTATCGCGGTGGCCGGCAAGGCAATCGCGGCCGACTCCACGAAGATCGATGAATATGAGAAGATTATCGGCATCTACAAGGCACGGAAACGCTTTTCCGATGAGCTTGCGCTTGCCGACAGGATGCGCCAGCGCAATCCAAGCGCATCGGTGGCCCATTTCCTCTATGGCGACGCGCAGTTGGACAATGGCGCCCCCGATTCGGCAATCGGATCGCTCAGGAAGGCGTTGATCATCCAGCCCACATTTGTCCGCGCCCGCGTAACGCTGGCCGAGGCCTATACGATGCTGAAGGCATACGATTCCGCGCTGGGGCAGCTCGACACCGCGGTCGCCTTCAACCCTCGCTATGCCCAGGCACAGATGCAGCGCGCCTCCCTCCTGACGCTGATGGGTCGCGATAGCGAGGCGGTGCGGAACTACCAGGCGGCATCGGAGTTGCTCCCGGATACGTTCACCCCCTGGCTCCGGCTGGGTCGCGGGCTGATCAAGATAGCGAACTATGACGATGCCATCGATGCCCTGAAGTACGCGATGTCGCTCAATCCCGACTCCCCGGACGCGCTCTATCTCTACGCCGAGGCAAATGCCAAGGGGGGTAATCACGAGGAGGCCGTGAAATCCTACGAGCGATTTATGATACGCTTCCCGACCGACAAACGGGCGCTGGACGCCGAACGGACCGCCCGTGAAATGGGAGGCGGACGGCCGTAGATTCCTGATAATCAATCGGTTACTGATGGTCAACCGGCTCCGGGCGATCGGGCGGATCGGGGAGATATCATTACATCACTCCCGGCTCCCGACCGATTCCCGCCGCCACCGGCCCCGCGACCCACTATGAATTACGCAAGCGAAAGCCCGGCTGATAACTGATCAACCGGGCTTTACTATTGCTATCACAACCCACGCGGAGCGTTCCGCTCGGGATTACAGGTACGGGCTTATTTCACCTTGCGATCGAAATCGACCAGGAAGGTAAAGCGAAGGGTATTTGCAAGAGGATGGGTATCCTCGATTGTGTTGATATAGCTGAAATCGAACGAGTAGATATCGTAGCGGAGTCCGCCACCAAAGGTGAAGAAGCGACGATTACCGCCGGCGGCCGTCTCCGTGAAGTAGCCGGCACGGAGCGCGACAAGCTGATCGTACCAGTATTCAACGCCCGTGGACCATTCTACGCCCTTACCATTCCCCCACGCCGTGACAAGCGATTTCGGCACCGGATCGACCGAGACGGAATCGGGGCGATTGACGAGGAGCTTGGTCATATCCACCGCGAAGGTGAGATCGTTGAAATCATCCTTGACGAAGTGAAACCCAGTTCCCAGGCGGAGATTGGTCGGGAGAGGATCGGCCTGCGCGATATCGATATAGTGGATCTTCGGGCCGATATTGGCAAGGTTGAAGCCAAGGCTGACGAAGTCCTCGGGCAAGCCCCAGTCGGTCTTCGGCGTCCAGAGGCCACCGAAATCAAACGCAACGCTCCGGCCGACGCCGCTCCCCTTCTCGTTGGAAACCGAGACGCTGGAGAGATTGGACTGGATATAGCGGGCCTGGATGCCGAGGCCGAAATCATCCTCCACCATGGTCGAGTAGCCGGCGCCGATGGCGAACTCAAGCGAGCGGAACTTCGCCCCCTGGTTGCCGTTTTCGAACGTCTGCTGGAACTCGCCAAGATCAAGAAAGGTGAGATGCGCGTTGATCGTGCCGTCGAGATCCTTGACGTAGGTGGAGCCGGTAAGATAACTGTAGTGGAGATCGGCGTTGAACTGCGGGAGCCACTTGGAATAGGTGAGGCTCACCTGCGTATTCTTGTTGTAGGCAAGGCCGCCGACATTATAAAATGTGCCGTTGACATCCTTGCTGATGCCGGTCCCGACTTCCCCCATCCCCCCCGCGCGAGCGTTTGGAGGGATGATAAGGAAAGGAACCGCCGAACCATTCGAGCCACCGGTTCCCGTGGACTGCGCCGAGGCGGCAACGGTCGTCAGGA
>JBDSJW010000121.1:0-2631 GCA_039917235.1 Kapaibacterium sp. (SeqCode)
GTGGGGGGCGTGATGGGCTCGCATAGAAACGAGCTTGGCGCGCTGGTGGAATCGGGGCCGAACAGCGCCCAGTTTACCACGCCGCTCCTCTCGGAGCTGATCGACGATCTCGATCTTGGCGATCGTCTTGTCCATCCCGCCGCCGAAGCCGCCAACCGCTACATCCTCCGCGACGGCCGCCTGATGCCGGTGCCGACCGGCCTGAAGTCCTTTTTCCGCTCGCGACTCTTCTCCGGCGCGGCCAAGCGACGGCTGATGCGCGAGCCGTTTATCCGTGCCGCCGTTGGTGAGGCGGAGGAGAGCATTGCCCAGTTCGTGGAGCGGCGTCTGGGTCGTGAAGTGCTCGATTACGCTGTTAACCCGTTTATCTCCGGCATCTACGCCGGCCGTCCCGAGCGACTCTCCCTCCGCCATGCCATGCCGATGCTCCACGATCTGGAGCGGGAGGCCGGAAGCCTTCTCCGGGGCGGGTTGAAGCGGATGCGCGCCGGTAAGAAGGCGCGCGCGCGCGGGGAGGCTCCGGCGCGCAGGGGGATGTTCTCCTTTATCGATGGGATGGGGGAGCTCCCCGGAAGAATTCAGGAGCGCTGGGGTGAATGTATCCGCACCGGCGTCGATGTGGAGCGGATCGACAGGATAGGGGGGAGCTGGCATGTGGTGGCGCGCGGGGAGCGCTTCGTGGCGCCGAATCTGGTGATCGCCACCGACGCGGGAACCGCCGCCGGGCTGATCGCCGAGCAGGAGGCGGCCGCCGCAACCGCGCTCAGATCGATAGAATATCCGGCGCTTGCCGTTGCCTCCGTGTTGTACGATCGCGCCATGGTGGCCCATCCGCTGGACGGCTTTGGCCTGCTGGTGCCGGAAGTGGAACGGCGCTGCATCCTTGGAGCCATCTTCTCCTCCACTCTTTTTCCGAATCGTGCCCCCGAGGGGACGGTGCTGCTGACGGCGTTTATCGGCGGCGCGCGGGAGCCGGGGCTGGCGCTCCGTTCGGCAGAGGAGATTGCGTACGATGTTCACGCGGAGCTTCGGCGGACGCTGGGGATCTGCGCCCGACCGAAATCATTTGATCTTCGCGTCTGGAACCGGGCGATACCGCAGTACAACCTGGGGCACGGCGCCATCATCGAGGCGATTGAGCTGGCGGAGGAGCGCCTTCCGGGAATGCACCTCCTCGGCAATTACAGAGGGGGCGTGTCGGTGGGGGACTGCGTAAAGTCCGGGCGCGCGCTCGCGGACCGGCTTCTCCGCCGCAGCGGCTTCCGCGCCGCCGTTGTCACGCACGATCAGGCGCCCGACGATCTTTACGAAGAGGGCTGATCCGGCGCCAACAGCGCGCCGTCCCGCAATCGATTTCTCCCCGGGGAGCGCCCGACCGGCCCCCTTCCGGACCATTCCGCTGCTGCACTTGATCATGAACGATACAACCGCATCGATCGGCGCCGCCGATCATCTCATACATCGTCCCCGCCGGCTTCGGCGCACCGCCGCCATCCGGGGGATGGTTCGCGAAACCCGGCTTGAGCTTGACGGGCTTATCCAGCCGCTCTTCGTCTGTCCCGGCATCGGCGTCCGCGCCGAGGTGGGTTCGATGCCGGAGGTCTATCAGCTTTCGGTGGATCAGATTGTGGAGGAGTGCCGCGAGCTTCTGGGGCTTGGCGTGAAGAGCGTGATCCTCTTCGGCATCCCGGAATCGAAGGATGCCGAGGGGACCGGCGCGTATGCCGATGACGGCATTGTGCAGCGTGCCATCAGGGCTGTCAAGTCGGCCGTGCCGGAGATGACGGTGGTGACTGATGTCTGCCTCTGCGAATACACCGATCACGGCCACTGCGGCCTTCTGGATGGCGAGCATATCCTGAACGATCCCACGGTCGATCTCCTCGTCCGCGCCGCCATCTCCCACGTCGATGCCGGCGCCGATATCATCGCCCCGTCCGATATGATGGATGGTCGCATCGGCGCCATCAGGCGCGGGCTGGACGCGGCGGGATATCACGACATCCCCATTATCTCCTACGCCGTCAAGTACGCAAGCAGCTTCTACGGCCCGTTCCGCGATGCCGCCGGCTCGGCCCCCAGCTTCGGCGACCGGCGTTCGCATCAGATGGACCCGGCCAACTTCCGGGAGGCGCTTCGCGAGGCACGGCTGGATCTGGCCGAGGGGGCGGATATCATCATGGTGAAGCCGGCGCTCCCTTACCTCGATGTGATCAAGACGCTGTACGACACCACCGATGTCCCGATTGCCGCCTATCAGGTCTCCGGCGAATATGCCATGATCCACGCGGCGGCGCGGAACGGCTGGCTGGATCTGGATGGCGCCATGAAGGAATCGCTCCTCTCCATCCGGCGGGCGGGGGCATCGATCATTGTTACCTATTTCGCCAAACGGCTTGCCAGGGGGATGCAGTGATGCCGCCATCATCCACGACGGAACATCGGAACGACCATATGACCGACAACGGAATCAGGACCGAAAGCGATGCGCTGTTTGAGCGGGCCCGCAGGGTAATTCCCGGAGGTGTGAACTCCCCCGTGCGCGGGTTCGGCGGGGTTGGCGGCACGCCGGTCTTCTTCGAGGAGGCACGCGGCGCATACCTGACCGATGCCGACGGAAACCGTTATATC
>JBDSJW010000122.1:0-11095 GCA_039917235.1 Kapaibacterium sp. (SeqCode)
GGGGGAGCATTGCAAACCAGTTCGCCAGCTCATCGCGCCGGGCAACGCCGCTGGCGCAGTTGAGCAGAAGAAGCGTCCGCACCTCATCGCGATCCAGCCGCCGCACCCGTTCGGCTATTCCCCCCTCCTCCGCCAGCATCCGGCGATGGTAGCCGGGCGACAGGCGGCAGTTCCCCCCCTGTCCATCGATCAGCACACCCCGATCGATGAGCGTTCGAAGAATCTCCACGGCCCGCATCGGAACCCCCTCGGAGACATGGGCGATATCGGCGGCGATCTGCGAGCTGACCTGCGCGCCGTACATCTCGGTCACCAGCGCGGCGATATCGGGTGGCGTCAGCGGCGGGAGGTAGAGATCGTCAAGCGAAAGTTTGCGAAGCGCATCGCGAAGGGGAGCGGGTTCACCGCCATCGCGGCGCATGGTGGCAAGGATCAGGACGGGAGCGTTATGAAGGCCGGAGTTGAGCGCCGGCATTGTCTCAAGATCCTCCTGGGGCATCCACTGGATATCGTCCAGCAGAAGGACCACCGGGCGGAAGTGAGCGGCATGCGCCAGGGCGGACGCGATCAGCGCGGCAAGCATCGCGGGCTCCGCGGAGCCGCCGATGCGGTCGTGCGGCTCATAGCCGATTGCGCTGCTCAGCAGCGGCAGCCGTTCCAGCAGAGGATAATAGGTGGCATCGGTGAAGATGGATCGGAGGTTCCGTTGCGCGAATCCCCCAACAAACAGGCTGTCCAGCGCGTCGAGCAATGGACCAAGAATCGGTCGGCGGAGATAGGGGCTGTAGGCGCCGCGCGGCGTGAAGCTGCGCCCATCCTGTTCAAGGGAGGCGAGGAACTCCTGTACCAGCGCGGTCTTCCCCACGCCGCTGAAGCCCTCGACCACAACCAGATGGCGGCCACGCTCGCGATTCCCTTCAAGATAGGAACGATGCAGAGCGAGACGCCGCAGCTCATCCCTTCGTCCAACGAATGGAATATGCCCGCGGTGGGAGATGGAGCCCATAGTTTCAACCAGCTTGAAAACCTGAGAGGGAGAAGGGGTTGCGATGGGCAGAGCAAGAAGTGAATCCTCGGTGCGGCCTGTTGTCGCGCTTCACAATACCCCCGAACGGTTGTCAATCTACATACTGCAACCATCAGGAGCAACGGCAGGCCGGCCCTGCATGGCGATCGGAACACGACGGGAGGAGGAGGAGGGGAATCCGGAACGGAATATCCCACAAAAAAACTAGCCCTTGCAGCACAGTTCAAAGAACCGGCGCAAGGGCCGCAGGTGTAAGCGCTTCCCCCCCGGCTGCGCTTACACAAGCTCTGTAATTCTCCCGGAGTCATCATCCGGACGGGCATGTTGGCCGGCCCGCCGAAATCCTTCCGGATTTATTTCAGCGAAAAAGAATAATTATAGCACCATTCATCATCATGCGTGGCGATCGCTCGATGGAAGCACAAAAAAACGCGCTGAGCGGCTGTAAGAACGCCCATAGCAGAATGGAATTTGAACGAGGGGGTAGCTGTGCCATGAGCTATGTCAAATTGCACAAGGGGAGTGCAATGATACGCACAAAAGAATTTTATTGCTAACGCCGGCCCGTAATAAATTCGTAAAGAGTTTGGCCGTATCCCGGTTTCTCTCGCTTCCTGGCCGGTCTTGCCCCGCAACCTACCCGCCATCATATCCCCCGGAATTACCAGACATTCCTCTTCGAGGCAACCGATTACTTCCGGTTCCCTTGTTCGGTAAACCAGCCGTGGATAAGTTCCCCGTCATCGCGCGGGCCACGGCCGGCGCCCCAGTCGAAATCGCAGGATGATCCATCAATGCATCGATCTCCGGTCTGGCTCTCCCTTGTCCTTCTCCTCCTGTTCCCACGGCTGGCGCCCGGGCAGACCGCGCGACGTGGTGAATTATCAGCCATCCCCGATACGGTGTCAAGCGGAACCATCGTCGTCCGCCTGATCGATTCGGGAAGCGCCGATCGCGCCCTTGGCCTGTTCCGGCGGCTGAAACTTGATCTGGTGGAGACGATCCGTCTGGGACCGCTCAGAATCTATGCCCTCCGTCCAGCCGCCGGAGACGATATCGGCGGAACGGAAAACGCGCTGAAAGGATCATCCCTCTTCGCCTGGATCGAACGCGATCGGGTGATAGCGACCACGCCGGAGACGCCGATGTATCCCGTCACCCCGCCGCGGGCGCGACCGACGCCAACCCTGGCATCGGGAAATTTTCCACCGAACGATCCCTATTTCTCCGCGCAGTACTCCCTCCGCAATCTGGGGGATGAAGCGGGATCGGTGCCGGGAGCCGATATCGATATCAGCGATGCCTGGGCGATTACCGAGGGATCGAAGGATATTGTGGTTGCGATCGGCGAGGAGGGATTTCAGGGAACGCACCCGGAGCTGGCGGGGCAGTTCGTGGATGATCCTGATCAGTACGATCTGATGAACAACGATTTCCCCCACGGGACGCTGGTGGCCGGGGTTATCGCCGCAAAGAAGGGGAACGGCGAGGGGATTGCCGGGATAGCGCCGGGCTGCCGGATTGTCCTGGCGCACAGCCAGTACGGAACCACGCTTGTGGGGGTGCTGAAGGCGCTGGAGAAGGTGCTGGAGTGGAACGCCGCCGTCTTCACCAATAGCTGGGGATTTTTCCGCGCCCCCCTTCAGCCGCTCCAGGAGGCGTACGATCTGGTGGCCCGCACGGGCCGCAACGGGCTGGGAACGCTGATCATCTTCGCCGCCGGAAACGACGCGCGCCCCTGGGTCCATTATCCCGGCTGGTACGATCGCTTTCTCTGCGTCGGCGCCACCACCAGGGGGGATGAGCGATGGATCTCCTCGAACTACGGGCGGGAGATTGATCTCTGCGCGCCGGGAGAGGATATCATCACAACATCCCCCGGCTCCAATTACTCCCGCGTCTCCGGCACTTCGCTCTCGGCGCCGATCGTCGCCGGGGCCGCCGCGCTCGTCTTCTCCGCCAATCCATTGCTCACCGCGGACAGCGCCCGCGCCATCATCGAGATGACATGCGATAAGGTCGGCGGCTACAACTACGATGAGATCAGGGAACATGGCTCCTGGTCCCCCTATACCGGCTACGGCCGCATTAACGCCGGACGCGCGGTCAGGATGGCGCGCGGCATCGCCGATACGGCCGCCCGGCTCCTCTGGCCTCGGGGAAAGGAGATACTCCACACGGGGGATACGGCAACCCTCCGCTGGAAGGCCGGGCGCTCGGTCAGGCTTGAGGCCCGCTCCCCCCGCGGCTCCCGCGATCTTGCCGGCATCCTCCCCGCCGCCGCCGATTCCTTCCGCTGGGCGCCCGCCACCGCCGATACGTTTCAAATCATCCTCCGCGATGGCGGCAATGGAACGATTATCGATTCGCTCGAAGCCCCGCTCACGGTCCGCGATCATCACTACCGGATCGCAGTCGATACCGCCGCGCCGTTCGTCTCGCTTGATGAACTGGCCGCCGGCGGGATGCTGAGTCATCTGGTGCCGGCGCCGCATACGTTCGCGCTGCCGTTCGATTTCGCCATCGGGGAGGATACAAGCTGGTGCTGGACAAGGGACACGTGGGGAACCAGCCCGGCGTGGGTAAGCGGCTTTATGCTGGTGGCGGGATCGCCGCCGACGCTTGATCCGCATGCTGACGGCGAGGTGGGGATTGCTGATTTTCTGGCGAATGATATCGACGATATCGACTCGGCGCGGATCGGCATCGTGGGAACCGCGCCGGATCGCGTGGCGATCGTCGAGCTTTCCGGGCTCCTTCTGGACAGCATCCTCTATTCCGCCGGGGCGCGTTCAAACGCCCATCGGTATGCCCGCCAGTTGCGGTTTCATGAGCGCAACGGATCGATCAGTTATCACTACAATCGTCCGTTCGACGCGCGCGCCGATCGTCCCGATACCGCGCAGCGCGGCGGGATCACGATAGCGCTGGCCGCCAACGATGAGCTGCTTCTCCCGTTCGGGCGGCTCTATCTGAATCACGTGCCGGCCGGCTCCATCACGTTTACGCCGGACAAGTCCCCCCGGCTCCCCGAACGCCCCCATTCCGCGATCATCATGAAGAGCGGGCGCGCCACCTACGGCTACGATATCTATTACGCCGGCTTTATCTCCAATAGCTACGATTCCGTCGGGCTCCGCGCCAGCACCGATGGCGGCCGTACCTGGACCCTCCAGCCGACGATCCCCCCCGAAACCCAGATAGCGCGGCTGCTGGTGCCGCCACGATACAACGGCCCGCTCGTAGTGGCGCTCTCCAGCCAGATCGATGAAGGCTGGCGCGATACGCTGACGGTGACGGATCACGGATATACGATCGAACGGATCGGCGGCGCGGATCGGATCGGCGGGGAGAGCAGTGCCACGCGGATCGACTTTGCGACGGGAGAGGAGGCAAGGCTGGTCGATCTGCCGTTCGCGTTCCCCTATTTCGGCATACGATATCCTTCAATCGCCATCTCCCGTTCCGGCTGGCTGGAGCCGCGTCCCGCCGGTGGAGCAGCCCAGGTCTATGCCCGCATCACCGCGTTTCCGAAACTCGCAATCGATCCCGATTCCCTTGCGCCGGTGAGCTACAGCGTTACCAGCGAGGGAGGACGCGGCGTGACGATTCTGGAGTGGGATGGACTTTCGCGATATTCTCCGGCCGGGGACACCACGCGCGGCTCCGCGGCGCAGATCAGGATCTACGATGATGGGGTGATCGATATCCATGGCTTCACCCCAGCCGCCGGTGAAATCCTCTACTACGCCTATCCGGTCATCGAATTGAACAACATCCTCCTGGCCCATCCCGATTTCACGATGCGCCCGGACCAGATCGCCCCGATTCCTCTGCCGCTCGGCTCCTATCGCTACATCCCCCACACGCCGATGGTGAATGTTCCGTTCGTGATGCCATCCCGCGGCATCGCATCGCTTGCCGCCATTCCCAATCCCACGAGCGGGGATCTGCTGCTGAAGCGGACGGGGGGCGGAGCGTGGAGCGTCATCATCACCGACATGGTCGGCCAGGTGATTGCAAGGCTCGGCTCCGATGGCGGAGAGGCGATCATCTGGAGAACGGCGGACGTTCCGGCCGGGATCTACACGGCGCGGGAGGAAGGGGGAACCGCCACAACGCGGATGGTGATCGTGCGATGAATATTCCACGGACAACGCCGACCACACCGAGGCGATATCGCGAATCACTATCGTATAACAGACGGCACAATCTCATCACACGCATGAAGTATCTCCGGTTCATCCCGTCGCATACACGCATTCTTCTCCTGACGATGGCCCTGCTCGCGCTTCTCTGCGCCGCGCGGGATCTGCGTGCCGAAGGAGGCCATCCCCCCCACATCATCCCGATCGCCGATTTCGATCGCGACTCGGTGATCTGCGAGGATATCTGCCTCAATTTCCGCGACATGAGCGGCGGCGATCCCACATCATGGGAATGGTCGTTCCCCGGAGCCACCCCCGCCGCATCGACGGAGCAGAACCCGAAATCGATCTGCTACGGCAAGGCGGGGATCTACACGGTGCGGCTGATAGCCTCAAATGCCGATGGACGCGATACCGTGGTGAAAACCGTGCGGGTCCGCTCCCAGCAGATTACGCTCGATACAGTGATCGGCGGCAAGGGGCTGATCCTGGATTCGATGGCGCTCTTCACAACACGCTGCGACAGCATCGCCATCAGAAACAACAGCACGATTCCGCTCATCCTCCAGCAGCCGCAGCTGGTCTCCGGAAGGCAATTCTCCCTGACGCCGGGCGCCTTCCCGATCATCATCCCCCCCGGCGAAACCAGAAAATTTCAGGCATGCTTCTCCTCGATCGATACCGGCGAGGTGCGCGATCTTATCATCCTTCTGGACAGTTGCGCCACCATCGTGGTCCCGCTGGTTGGCCGGACGCCGTCGCCGCTCCTGAAGGCCGGCATCAGCCTTACGGCGGGGAATCCGTGCGGGCCGGCATGCTTCGATTTTGCCGACTCCACCGTCGGGCTCCCGATTCGCTGGCACTGGAGGTTCCCTGGCGCGCGAACCGATTCATCATCGGAGCAGCGACCCCGATCCATCTGCTACGATTCAGCGGGGAGCTACAGGGTTACGCTTGTCGTGGAGGGACGATATGGGAGGGATACAACCACGCGGGACATCGTGATAGGGCGGGCGGGGCTTCTTCAGGTGATAGCGTTGCCGGCCGATGGCGAGCTTAGGATCGACTCCGCCGCGCTCGGATCGGCCCGTTGCGACAGCATTATGATCGCCAACACCGGCGGCGGGGCCTATATCGTCCCATCGGCCCGGATGCTGGGCAACATCGGTTTCTCGGCCGCGCCGGGGCAGTTTCCGATGCTGATTCCGGCCGGGGAAACGCGCGGCATCGTGATCTGCCATGCGCCATCGATGGAGGGGGATGAGAGGGATACGCTGGTGCTGGAGGGATGCAACCGCATCGCCATCCCGCTGGCGTCGCGCGGGGTGTTTGGGGCCTCGTCGGGATCGGTCTGCGAAACACGGATTGCGCTTCGGGGCATTACCTATAATCGCATGGTTGTGCGGCCGGCATCCCCCTACCCGAATCCGGGATCGGCGGTGGTGCGGCTGCCGGTGGAGATGCTGATTCCATCAGGGATGGAGGAGAGCGGGAGGCGGTGCGTTGTGATTGACAGTCGTGGGGCTGAATCGGGGCGTGGAATGTATGCGGTCGCGGAACGGAAAACGACGGGGGGAATGACGCGGGAGACGGGGGTTGTTGAGATCGATGTGACGGGGTATTCCGCCGGAACGTATTACGCGCTCTTCTCCGCCGGAGAGGCGCGGATAACCGTGCCGATCATCGTGCAACGATAGCGGGAGGCGGAATTACTGGTGATCGATTTCGATGCCGCTGAATGCCACAACGATTTCCATCGTGGTCGGGTTCTCATCAAGGACAAAGCCGACATCCCGCATCGAGAGGAACGCGACGTTGGTGAGGTTGTAGGTGATCTTCCCGCCGTGCAGTCTGTTCACGGTGAACGTGGCGAATGGTATCGTCTCCCTCTGATCCACAAGCCTGCGGAAGATCGGGGTAAAGATGTCATCGCGCCGCTGGATGATCAGCGCCGGCGGCGTCTCCGTCGGGTTGAACACCACAGGATTGCCGGAGTCCGCCATCTGCCGCACTGACTGCGGGCGATCGCCCCCCCAGCCGTACGCTATCACCGGAACCGCGCCGTTGTTGGGCCATAGAGCATTGGCCGCATCCCCCTGCACGTTCAGATACGCCACCGATTCCTGAAAATTCGCCAGACTCACCGGGACAACCATCCTCTCTCCCGCCACCGCGGCATGACGTGCCGACGAGGTCTTCGCCGTAAGCGATGAGGAACGGAGTCCGCCGATGCCGATCAGCGTCGCCACGATCAGCGCGCCAAGGAGCGCGGGGGAGCTCAATGAATAGAGCCCGGTATGTCTGGAAGTATCAGCCACGTTCATGTCAATCATATGATGTTCAGAGAGTCTTTCACCATACGTGCAACTTGCGGGCCGTTTTCCCTGAAACATCTTCAGAGAGTTCAAACCATCCCGGCTTGCTAGATTGCGACCATGGTGAATTCTGGAAGCATCGCATCATGATACGCCTGCTGGGCCTGTTCGGCATCATTGTCTTCGCCATCTCCGGAACGCTCGTGGCCGGTAGAAAGCGGATGGATCTGTTCGGCATCATCGTGGTGGCAATTGTCACATCGATCGGCGGCGGGACGATTCGCGATCTTATTCTGGGGATTCATCCGGTGTTCTGGATCGAGGAGCCGGTCTACATCCTCCTTACCGCGGCAACGGCGCTTGTCACCTTCTTCGCGGCCCGCTCCATCAGATTTCCATCGCGACCGCTCCTTCTTTTCGACGCGTTCGGCCTTGCGCTTTTCACGATTCTCGGCTGCCAGCGGGCGCTTGCGCAGGGGGTATCGCCGGTGATCGTGGTATCGATGGGGGTGCTGACGGGCGTGGCGGGGGGAGTGATGCGCGATCTCCTCTGCGGCGAAATCCCCCTGATTCTCCGTCGCGAGGTCTATGCCACGGCATCGCTGGCGGGGGGAATCGTCTTTGTAACGCTTCCGCTCGCTGGCCTGAGCCAGGAGTGGGCATCGATGGCGGGGATTGCCGTGGCGCTTGGAATACGGCTGGCAGCGATCCGCTGGCGGGTGGATCTGCCGGTCTACCGTGGGAAGGAGGATATCGCGGGGAATGACGGTGGAGAGAGCCCCGGAAGAGATGGCGGACGGGGATAATGCCGGCGCCGGGAGGAAACCGAACGCCGGCCGGATATCGAATGCGTCTCAGGCAAACCGTCGCGCAAAATCCATGAACTCCTCGAAGTCCTCGAAAAAGCGCTGCACGCCGGCGCCGTCGATCGTCTTTACGCCACCATCATCATAGATCTTCAGAATGGCGAAATCGCCGTTCTTCTTCATAAGCTTGAAGGCGACTTCGACATCAGCGCGAGTGATCTCCCGTACCTGCATAGATGGCTCTCCGTTACTTGAGGGTAGAATGATATCCCGGCAAACATATGATTCCTGATCGTTTTTTCAGAACCGCCAGGTGAAACTGGTGATCGGGACCACGGCCGGAGCGGAGAAGATGGCAAGGCCGAAATCCGCCGAGAGATGCTCGTTGGTAACGCGGATGGCGAGCATCGACACGGTGTTCTGCGGCTTGGTCAGATCGTTGTTCCAGACCTCCCCAACCCACGTCATGTCATCACGGCCGAGTGCCGGCGCGTCGAAGCCGACGGCGGCACCGAGCGAACCTGTATAGTGAAGGGTAAACCTGGTTGTGTCAAAGTTCATAAACTGAAACTGGATCGGCGCCTCCTCCCGCCCGGCGGCCCGGTAGAGGAGCATCACCGAATATCGTCCGGTGCCGAGGGGAAACGTCCCCACGCCGTAGATATGCGCGTAGGGATAATCGGTGGTGATATAGGTGTAGGCGGCGCCGAGCGCAAGCTCGTAGCTCTCATCCCGATCGATGGTGAACTTCGCGCCGACATGAAAGAGCTGGGACTTCAGCGCAAGCCCCGGTATAAGCGTGGCCCCGGCGGTGACCGTGGCGCCGTAGCCCAGGCCGAATCCGCCGTAGAGAAATCCAAGCTCGTAATCGCTGAGAAAGCCGCCGGGTCCGTTCGGCGAGGCGGTTGGCATCAGGAAGTGAAGCGGGCGTTTGCGGTAGGGTCCATCGATCGGGGTGAATGAGCCAATCAGCCTTTTCGGGATGATGACCACGCCGAACTCCGTCTGAATGCTGACCGTGGAATCGGTATATCCCACCAGTGTCCCACGGAAGGAATCGCCGCTCGCCATCCTGACAATATATCTCAAGCTGTCGCGCGGCTGTTCCTGGGCTTCGGCATGCGCCAGGCAGAGAACCGCGAAAAAGATGACCGAGAAGAGAAATCGTATCATCGAGAATGATTATTACAGAGGAAAGAATTGCACTGAGTCGGGAGCCGATGTATATTTGTCGTCCTTTCAGGCCCGGATGGCGGAATTGGCAGACGCGCTACATTCAGGGTGTAGTGTCCGTAAGGGCGTGCAGGTTCGACTCCTGTTCCGGGCACCCGCAAGATACAGACGGCGAAGATTCTTCTTCGCCGTTTTTGCTTTTATCCACTCCATCACGACCACCTCCGCTGACATTTTTCGTCCAGTCGCTCCAAACCGGGGCACGCGCTTTGATCCCTTCGTTTCCATGAAGGCATATCGCCTTCACGAAATGCTCACGGAATCGATCGTCACAGCTCATGATACGTCGCACTCATATTCGATGGACAACCGTGGCCGTGCTGGCGGTCCTTGTTGCCGGTGGCTTCTTCTGGATGATGGATGATCGCTTCACGCCGCCAACCCCGATCCAGCTCCCGCACACCCGCGACACCTCCGCCCAGCCGACGCTCAGCGACACAATCGTCCACGGCGTCGATTCCGGCCTTCAGTCCCGCGCGGCCCGCCAGGCCGATATCCCTTCCCCATCGGAGGCAATCCCGATCCCGCGCGATACCGGCAGAACGCCGATCCCCGCCGCAGCGACCGGAGGAACCACCCCCGCCGGACGACTCCTGATCCCGGTCGCCGGCGTCCGCCGCGACCAGTTGCAGAATACGTTCGACGACGCCCGCTCGGAAGGTCGCGTCCACGACGCCATCGATATCATGTCGCCATGCGGCACGCAGGTCCTGGCCGCCACGGACGGACGGATTGTCAAGCTCTTCAACAGCGAGAAGGGGGGGATCACCATCTATCAGATCAGCCCCGACAGCACCACGGTCTACTACTACGCCCATCTCAGCCACTATGCCGATGGTCTTATCGAGGGGCATATGGCGCGGCGCGGCGAGGTGCTGGGCTATGTGGGGGATACGGGGAACGCCGGGCCTGGGAACTGCCACCTCCATTTCGCCATCTGGCTGATCACCGACCCGAAGCATATCTGGGACGGAACCAATATCAATCCATTTCCGATCCTTCACGGGACACCGTAAAGGCACTTCCGGGCACAACAGTTGCGTGAATCCGAAAAGATTATCAGAACGCCGTTACGCACCGGTTCGGGATGCAATGGCTGAGAAGTTCAATTTCACGGAGGAGATGGCATGATGAAGATGTTCACGCGCGCCGCGCTGGCGGCCCTTCTGCTGGCAACTGCCACGGCGGGTTGCGATATACGAGCGGGAAAAAGCGGGAAGGATGATACCATCCCCAACTCGGACAAATCAACGATCCGGGATACGACCCCGGTTCCTCCCCCGGCGGCTCCCACGGCCGTCATCGATACGATGGCCCTTCCGGTCACGCTTCCACTCGTCGATGCGTTCTTCGCCGACTCCACGTTTACGACCGATCTGAAGGGGAAGATGGGGCTGACCGATGAACAGATCACCCAGCTCCGAACCACCGCACGCGATGAAACCGCCCGGCTCCGCGAGACGAGCGGCGAGGATTATATCGGCTCCACGGCGGAGGCGCAGACGCTGGCGGCGGGAAAGATCAGGGAGATTGTCGGGCCTGAAAAGGCGGCCGGCCTGATGACCT
>JBDSJW010000123.1:0-7876 GCA_039917235.1 Kapaibacterium sp. (SeqCode)
ACGGTGTTTCATCTCGCCGCCCGCGCCGGGGTGCGCCCATCGGTCGAAAACCCGTTTCTCTACCAGTCGGTGAACGTGGAGGGGACGCTCTCCATCCTTGAAGCGATGCGGAAGGCGGAGGTAACGCGGCTTCTCTTCGCCAGCAGCTCTTCCGTCTACGGCGATTCCTCAAACCCGCCGTTCCGCGAGACTGACATGGTGGACAGCCCGATCAGCCCGTACGCCGCCACGAAGAAGTCCGGGGAGATGCTCTGCCACGCCTATCATCATCTGCACGGCATCGATATGGCGATCCTCCGGTTCTTTACCGCCTACGGCCCCCGCCAGCGACCGGAGATGGCGATCCACAAGTTCACCCGGATCATCGCCGAGGGCGGGGAGATTCCGATGTTCGGCGATGGCTCCACCGCGCGCGACTACACATATATCGATGATATCATCCAGGGGATGCTTTCGATTGAATCGAACCTTCAGGGCTATCATATTCTAAATCTGGGAGAATCCGATATCACCACGCTCAGCGAGATGATCGGGATGATCGGCGCTGCGCTTGGTCGCGAGCCGCGCATCCGCCGGATGCCGGCGCAGCAGGGGGACGCCACCATCACGCGCGCCGATATCACCGCCGCGCGGGCGCTTGGCTACCAGCCCTCCACGCCGATTGCCGAGGGGATTAAAAAGTTCGTGGCGTGGTATCAGGCCCAGCACGTGGAGGCCAATTGAGCGCCGAACCACGCCGGCGCGGAGGCCGGAAGCCGCGCGCCGTCGAACCGCCTCCCGTGCGGAAGCTTTTCGTCATCGCGTACGATGGGGAGCTGAACCCGGCCACGCGGCTCAGGATTCTCCAGTATATCCCGGGGCTGAAGGAGGCGGGCTGGGAGGTAGAGACCGCCTATGTGATTCAGGGGAAGCTGGCCGATCCGGTGGAGCTGATCCGCGAGATTCGCGAGGGGATTGCCGCCGCCGATGTCGTAGTTGTGCAGCGCGTGCTGGCCGGCTGGCTGAACCGGCTGCTGGAGCGTTCGGGGCGGCCGGTGGTGTTCGACATGGATGACGCGCTCCATTATATACGCCAGTCGCAGATGGCCGCCGCGGATACGCCCAACGGGGCACGGGATCATCTCACCATCGCGTTTCGGAAGCTCACTCGGGGCGGGAAATATTTCAGCTCGCGAAAGCGGCATCTGGACCGGATGCTGAAGCTGGCGCGCGTGGTGATTGTTGGCAACAGATGGCTGCGGGATGAGCTTGGAGGGCTTGCCGAGGAGATGCGCGTGCTCCCCACCGCCGTCCCGGCCGACGAGACTCCGATGAAGGAACATGGCGATCATGCGCCGGTCAGGATTGGCTGGATCGGCGTCAAAAGCAATCTCTTTCATCTGGGGCTGCTGGAGGATGTCTTCGCGCGGCTTGCCGCGGAGTTCGGCGATCGGGTTCTGCTGACGGTGGTATCGAGCGAGGAGTATATCAGCCCGAACATCCGAACGGAGTTTATCCGCTGGTCGCTGGAGGAGGAGAGCCGGATCGTCTCGACGTTCGATATCGGGATTATGCCGTTGCAGGACGATCTTTTCTCCCGCGGCAAATGCTCCTTCAAGGCGATTCTCTGCATGTCGCACGGGATTCCAGTGGTGATCTCCCCGGTCGGCATGAACATCGATCTTGTGGAGAACGGCTTCGACGGATTTCTGGCGGGGGACGCGGAAGCGTGGTTTGATGGGCTTTTCAAGCTGATCGGCGACGGCGGCCTCCGTGCCGTGATGGGTCGGCGGGCGTATGAGAAGATCGGCAAATCGTACTCCAGCCGCTATGTGCTGGGAAATCTGCTGGAGATCCTTTCGCGGCTGGCGTAGGTTCCGGCGGCACGTTTCAACCCACTTGCGTGCATATCACGATGAACCGGATAACGCCCAACCTGGATCGAGTTGTCGTCATCGGCAGCAGCGGTTCCGGCAAGAGCACCCTTGCGGCGGCGCTTGCCGGCGCGCTCGGCAGCCACCACATGGAGCTTGACGCGCTCCACTGGAAACCGAACTGGGTTCCCTCGCCGGTCGAGGAGTTTCGCGAGCGGGTGGCGCTGGCCGCCGCCGGGGAACGGTGGGTGGCCGACGGTAACTACGGCGGCGTGCGGGATCTTCTCTGGACGCGCGCCACCACGATTATCTGGCTGAACTATTCCTTTCCGGTGACATTCTCCCGCGTGCTGCGGCGGACATTTCACAGGGCGATCACGCGCCAGGAGCTCTACAGCGGCAACCGGGAATCGCTTACCACCGCCTTCTTCAGCAAGGAATCAATCCTCCTCTGGGTGATCACCACCTGGCGCCGCCGCCGGAGGGATTTTTCCGTTCTGATGCGCGATGAGCGCTATCGCCATGTTGAGTTTGTCGTGTTTGATGCCCCGCGCGATACGGCGCGGTTTCTGGCTGATGTGGTGGGGCGGGGGGGGAATATCCCGTTGTAATGATATGATCGCCGGAGGAGTGGGGAGGGAATCGTCCATGACCTTGAGATGTACGTCGGGATATCCCTGATCATCGACAACGTCGAACTGATCGCAGAGGCTTCCGTAGAGTGATTCAAGATCGCATGATATGATGCTTGCTTCGTTACTATGATTGATATAGAAGATAAAGGGGATAAGCGATCCACCGCCAGCCAGTTCCACCGTTACCAATCAGAAAAAGCCCTTGATTTCCCCTGATTTTGCCGCGAGAACCCGCTTGCATCAATCCTTTTTTTTCGTACCTTTTCGTATCCGGTGTCCAGATCCGGATCGATCCAGCGCCATTCCATCTCCAGGAAGTCCAACCGGGGGATGATACGATGTCGCGGTGATCACTACATTCCCAGAATCTGTCAAGAGCGAGGTCCAGAGTGCGACAGGTTTCCATTGAACCATTGCGTCTAGCCCCCGGGATTGCATCCCTGCGGCGAATCGCCCAGTACCGCGACGACATTGCGGCCGTATCGGCCGGGCTGATCGCCGGCATCATCTATTTTCTTACCCAGACCAATCGCCTTACCGAGGATTCGGTGGAGTACGCGGCGGCGGCGACGCGCGGCGGGCTGGAGGGGTTGCTGCATCCGCATCATCTCCTCTTCAATCCACTGCTGGCGGCCATTTATTCCATGGTGGGGGGAACCGGGGCAACGCGCCAGACGCTGGCGATGTTCCAGGGGCTCAGCATCCTGGTCTCCGCCGTCACGATCGCGCTGGTTCTGCTGGCGCTTCGGCGGATGGGCTGCTCGCTCCGCGTCTCCTCGCTGCTGGCGGCGATCTTCGCGTTCGGCAACGGCTTCTGGCTCTACAGCTCGCAGATCGAGGTGTACAACATCGCTGCGCTCTGCATGATCGCCGCGGTGGCGGTTTCCCTGATCGATGGCGATATCGTCGCCACCAGGCGCCGCGCCATTCCCGCCGCGATCTTCACGACGCTTGCGATGCTCTTTCATCAGACCGCCATCTTTTTCGTGCTGGCGTTGCTGGTGTACGGCCTTCGGACGCTTCCGCGCGAGGCACGTCGCGGCTTTGTTCTCCGGTCAATTCTCCCGCCGCTGGCGGTTGTTGGCGCGCTCTACGTGGCGGCCACCTGGTCCGTGCTCGGGAGCATCGCCCCCGGCACGGTCTTCTGGTTCGCGACGTCGTATGCTCATACCGGCTGGTGGGGGGGGATTGAGGGGATGCATTTCCCGAAGGCGATCTACGGCCTGGCCGATACAATCCTCGCGATCGACAATCTTCGTCGCGTCGGAGTCCTCGGATGGTGTGCCATGGCGCTTGGGGCGGCCGGCACCGTGGTGGCAATCCGGGGGCTTCGCGCAGCGACGAGGAACGGTGGCGGTGCTTCGGTTCGCTATCTCTCATTTCTCATCCCCTGGATCGTCGCGCATGCCGCGTTTGTCTGGTGGTGGTATCCCTCGAACATCGAGTTCTGGATTGTCCTGATGCCGGCGCTCTTTCTGCTGGCCGGTTCTCTCCTTACGTCCGTTGCCTCGGGGAGCGGAGCGGAGCGGAGAGTGACGATGGGGCTGGCGCTGGCGATGGTCGGAATGCTCGGGGTGAACGCCCCCGGCATCCTGGCGGATCATACCAACGAGAACCGGCGGCTTTCCTACTCGCAGGAGATCAGCTCGATCTCCAGAAGCGGCGATCTGTTTATTTCCACGGGTCAGGGGGCGCTTGCTTCGTATCTTCGGTACTTCTCTCCGTCCAAGGTGCTCACGGTGCACGGCTACTGTGGCGTCGAGGCGAAGACGTTGGGAGATCGGATCACGGACGAGCTTATCCACCGGCTGGAGCTGGACATGCGGGGAACGATTGCCCGCAACGGCAGAGTTCTGGCGGAGGAAGGGCTGCTCGATGGCGGCATCGTCACCGATCGCGACCTCCAGCACTTCGATCGCGCCCGGTTCAATCAGTGGGTGAGGGCTCTTCCGTGGCATGCCGTGGAGGGCTCCAGGGGCCGGATCTACATGCTGTCGACGACATCCGACCTGAGCGTTCATGAGTCCAACCGATCTGAAATTTCTCTATTTCACCCCTGCGGATATCCAGGTAGCACGGGTCGATAGGCAGTGCATCGTCAACTTCTGCGAGGCGGTGCAGCGCCTCGGCGTCGATGTCGAACTGGTGACGATCGGCATCACGCTCCTGGATGTCGAGAAACGGGGGGAGCATCCGCTGGATCTCTACAGAATCAGGGATCGCTTCCCCGTCAGGACCATCCGCATCCCGGCCCGGCAGGATAGCCCCGGATGGTGGGTGGCGCTTAACAGACTCTGGGTTGATATCATCGAGAGCTTCCGCGCCACCGGACGGAACTCCGCCACGGCCGTTCTCTACACCAAAAACTACAGCCCCGCGCTTGCGTTCCTTGCCCTGCGCGCCATCCGTGGCCGGCGGGCATCGGTCTTCTTCGAGGCGCACATGCCCCCCCGTTCGCCGCTCCAGCGCTATGTTCTCCGCAATGCCAACGGCGTGATCGCGAATTCCGGCGCGCTTGCGGGGGATCTTGTTGCCGGCGGCCTTCCGGCCGACCGTGTGATCGCCACGCATCAGGGGGTTGATCTGGATCTTGTCGATGAATTCCGCGTCCCCGCCCGCGAAGCCCGCATCCGCCTGGGCCTTCCGCCGGACCGGCAGCTTGTGATCTACACCGGGAAGATTCACTGGGGATACCGTGAGGTGGATTATCTGATCGAGGCGGCGCGAAAGTTGCCGGATGGGATTGAGATGATCATGGTGGGGGGGCGCGAGGATCATAACATCCGTTATCGGGAGTTTCTGGCGGCAGAGGGGATCACCAACGTCACGTTCACCGGCTTTATCGCGCCGAACCTGGTGCAGTACTATCAGTTCGCGGCCGATGTTCTCCTGCTCTACTATCCATCAGGCATCGCGCTGAACCGCTACCGCTCCCCCGGCAAGCTCTTCGAGTACATGGCCGCCGGCCGACCCGTGATCGCCGCCGATCTTCCCGTCCTCCGCGAAGTTCTGGGTGATGACGATCCCATTGCCGTTCTGGTCCCGCAGGATTCCCCCGATCTTCTCGCCAACGCCATCATCAACCTGCTCGCCGATCCACGGAAACGGGAGGATCTTGCCGCGCGCGGCCTGAAACGGGTCGCCGATTTTACATGGATGGAGCGGGGAAAAAAAATCATGAGCTTCATCGAACGGCGGCTGGCTGCGCGGAAGTGAGTAGATTAATCGTTCGTTTATATTTGAATGCGTATGGAAAGCCCGAGTACACTGGTCAATACAGCCGATCCGCGACAGGATGTTCACAAGGAGCGGAAGCACGATCCCAACCTGAACCGCTATCGCGTGGCGGAGAGCCTCCTGCCGGCAAACCCGCGCGGGCTCAAGGTTCTGGAGCTTGGCGGGGGGATTGGAGAGCTTTCGCGGAGGATGACCGCGAAGGGGATCGATGTCACGTTCGTCGATCTGAGCGAGCATAATATCCTGAAGGCGCGGGAGATGGGGCTGGAGGCGCACCGGCTTGATCTGAACAAGGGGCTGCCGCCGTTTAGCGACGGGGTGTTCGATGGCGTGGTGATGCTGGAGATCATCGAGCACGTGGTTGCCGCGGAGGCGCTTCTCGATGAAGTTCACCGGGTGCTGAAGCCGGGCGGTTTTCTCATACTGAGCACGCCGAACTTCGCCTTCTTTCTGAATCGCTTCAGAATACTTCTCGGCGGTCTCAGCGGCGATGAGGGCTATCATTACCGTTTCTTTACAGTGCGCTCGCTCGCCCGGCAGCTCCGGAACGCCGGGTTCACGCTGGATCGTTCGGCGCATACGATGCCGGCGTTCGGGGTCAATATCATCCGAAACAGAATTCTCAAGCAGCCGCGCGCGCATCTTCATGTCCCCGGCCTGGTGGCGCCGCTGCTGGCTCATACGTTGATCGTCAAGGCCCTGAAATCTTCCGGCAACAGACACTGAACGCTCCACGAAACATGGGGCCGGTTCCCGCACGTCTCCCCTTCAGCATGATGCCCCAGAAAATCCTACATATACTCTGGCAGATGGATATCGGCGGCGCCGAACGGGCTGTGTACCAGCTTGTCCGCGAGCAGCGCCGCAGGGGGATCGACGCCGATGTCCTTCTGGGGAGCCACGCCGGGTTCTATGGCGAGAAGACCCGGGCGCTGGGGGCGAACATCTACGAGCTGGGGCAGAAGCACACGCTCGATTTTTCGGTGAGCCGGGCGGCACGGGAGATTATGCGCTCCTACGATATCGCCCATTTCCACAGCGCGGAGCTTGGGCTGATCTACATGGCCTCCCGGACGCGGAACCTGCGGCGCTTCTACACGCATCGCGGCGGCATCTTCCGCTATCCCCGCAAGCAGGCGCTCCGCTACAGGGTGGCCGGGTTTCTCTTCCGTCGCTATTTCACGGGCATCTCCGGCAACACCACGCAGGGGGCAACCGCCGCGTCAAGGCTCTTCGCGATATCGCCGAAAAGCATTCCCACCACCTACAACGGCATCGATTTCTCACTGCTGGCCCCCAACCGGAGCCGCGATGAGGTGCTGGCGGAACTTGGCCCGGCCGATGACGTCCTCCGCATCGGCACAAGCGCCAACCTCCGCCCCTGGAAACGGATAGAGCTGCTGCTGGACGCCGTGGCCCGCCTGAAGGAGTCCGCCATCCACTGCTATATCATCGGCGACGGGCCATCGCGCGCGGCGCTGGAGGAGCATGGGAGAACGCTGGGGATTTCCCATCTGGTCACGTTCACCGGAAAGAAGGAGCATATCGGCGATTATCTCCAGATGCTGGACATCTTCGTCCTTCCGTCGGGGCCGGAGGAGTCGTTCGGCAACTCCGCCGTGGAGGCGATGGGAGTGGGGCTGCCGACGATCGTCTTCGCCGATGGCGGCGGGCTGGTGGAGCATATCGATGATGGCGTTACCGGGTTTCTGGCGCGCGATGTTGATGATCTGGCGGCGAAGCTGGAAACGCTTATTGCCGACCGCGCGCTCAGGACCGACATGGGGGAGCGGGCGTTGCGCGCCATTCACGACAAGTACAGCCTTGAGGCAATGGTGGAGCGTTACGGCCGGCTCTACGGCGGCGATTCCGCGCGGCGGGGGGAGGGATAGCCTATGTGCGGCATCATGGGGGCATTCTCAACCACGCGCGCTCCGCTTCCGATCACCGGCGAACAGGCGGCCGCCGCGCTCGATACCATACGGCATCGCGGCCCCGACGACAGCGGCGTCTGGTGGAGCGCGGACCGTTCGGTCCTACTCGGACATCGCCGCCTCAGCATCATTGATCTCTCCGCCGCCGGCCACCAGCCGATGACCAACGAGGATGGGACGATCTGGATCATCTTCAACGGCGAGATCTACAACTTCG
>JBDSJW010000124.1:0-11155 GCA_039917235.1 Kapaibacterium sp. (SeqCode)
GCTTTGTTAGACAACTATGCAGGCGCGAGAAACCATGGTGATTATAGGGGATTTGGCCGAATACTTACACCTCTTGCGTAACACAAGCCAATTCACTATACTGAACCATATGGTTCAGTATTCAAAAGATCGACTCGATGGAACCTTTGCTGCACTGTCGGACTCCACCCGACGGGGCGTTCTCCTGCAACTTGGACGGGGGGACGCTTCGATTACCAACCTCGCCGAACAATTTCATATGTCTCTGACAGGTATGAAGAAGCATGTCAGCATCTTGGAAGAAGTTGGCCTTGTGAAGACAGAGAAGGTAGGTCGGGTGCGGACCTGCAAGCTCGGCTCCCGTCGGCTAGATTCCGAAACAGCTTGGATCGAAAAATACAAAGAGCTCTGGGACAGGCGCTTCGACGCCCTGGAGGTTGTCGTCCAGGATTTGAAACAGAAGAAGGGAAACAAATGAAAAACCAAACAAAAGTGGAACGAAAGTCAGAGCGTGAGCTCGTCGCATCACGCATCATCAACGGCCCGTCACGCCTCGTGTTTGAGGCCTGGACTAAACCTGAACTTTTTAAGAAGTGGTGGGTGCCAAAATCAGCTCCCATGACGCTTGTGTCCTGCGAGATGGAAGTTTGCACCGGTGGAGAATACCGTCTCGTGTTTAGTGTTGGCTCTCAGAGTATGGAATTTTTCGGCAAGTATCTCGAAGTAACTCCTTATTCGCGTATAGTTTGGACCAACGATGAAGGTGGCGAGGACGCCGCAGCCATTACCACGGTTACCTTCGAAGAAATTGATGGCACGACCTTGCTGACCGTGCACGATCTATATCCTTCAAAGGAGGCGCTCGATGCGGCCATCGCCTCTGGGGAGACCGGCGGAATGCCTGAGCAGTTGGAGCAACTCGACCAGTTCATCGTCTACCAGAGGAACCTTTAAAACGCCTGAACACCGAGTTCATCTTCCCAAGCCAGATCCGGCCAAGGGAACCCATGAGCGATAACACGGTACGCGTGGCTCTGCATAGGCTGGGCTTCAAAGACCGCATGACGGCGCACGGGTTCCGTGCGCTGGCCCGAACGGCGATCCGCGAGAAGCTCGACTACGCGCCTGACGTGATCGAGGCGCAGCTTGCGCACAAACCCGCCGGGCCGCTGGGGGAGGCATACGACCGTGCCACCTTCCTCAAACAGCGCACGGTCATGATGCAAGCGTGGGCGGACTATCTCGATATGGTTGCAGAGTCCGGGCAAGTTGACTTGCAAGATTCGGCCACTGAGACGGAAGGAGTCAGGATCGGGACGCCTGTTCAATCTCCTCCGATGCGCCTAGAGCACTCCATCGGTACTGGCACCGGATTATACCGGATCGTCTATCTCAACTATCCCCTGAGGGCAGATAAGCCCATATTTGTTGTACCTACGTTGTATGCAAAGAAAAAGCCCGGATGAGTATCCGAGCTTTTTCTTTGCATTGGAGGCTTTTACCAATAATGGGTCGCTACGGTAGAATGCATCCATATCCACATAGAAAGAAGCGTTCGAAACAAGGAAGTGGTATAGAGAGCTACTTACCAACATCGAGGTGATGCGCTATCTCAGCGCTGAGAATGCCATAGACCGCATCCCCCCATACATCCCCCAAACGTGAAAAGCCTTGAAATCTTTACGATTTCAAGGCTTTGTGTCGGCGTAGCAGGATTTGAACCTGCGACCCCTTCGTCCCGAACGAAGTGCGCTACCGGGCTGCGCTATACGCCGTACAATCACGGGGTGGTCAGGGAGGGATTTGAACCCCCGACACATGGATTTTCAGTCCATTGCTCTACCAACTGAGCTACCTGACCGGATGCAAGATCATATGCGGTTGATCTCACGGGGAGCGCAAACATACGACACGGACTGCGGGCATTCCAAGAGAATTTTCAGGGCTATCGCCAGAAAACCAGCCGCTGAACAGTTTATTACCCCGCGCCCGCTGTTTGCGCGAAGGAGGTGGGGGGGAGGTCGTATATTTGTCCCAATGTCATCCTTAATCCTGCAATCTCCCGCGACCCTCATCCTGATGGGGGTCACCATAGCGCTCAGCCTTCTGGGGTTCAATAATCGCCAGCTCTGGAGCTTTCTGGCGCTTGTCCCGTTCAAGATGCGCGCGCGTCATGAATATCATCCCATCGTCACGGCGGGGTTTATTCATGGCGACCTTTCGCATCTGGCGCTGAACATGATGACGCTCTACTTCTTCGGCCCGGCGCTGGAGTTGACGGCCGGCAGCGCGAACTTCCTGGGAATCTATCTGATCAGCATCGTGGTGGGGAATCTCTATCCCTTCTTCAAGTATCGCAATCTCCCAAGCTATGTGGCGATCGGCGCGTCCGGCGGCATCTCCGGCGTCCTCTTCTCCCTCTGCATGGCCCGCCCCACCGATACCTACTATGTCTTCTTTATGATCCCCATGCCCGCGTATGTCTTCGCGGTTCTCTATACCGCCTATTCCATCTACGCGATGCGGAAGGTTCAGGATAATATCGGCCATGAGGCGCACCTGGCGGGGGCGATCGGCGGGATCGTCGCCACGTTCGTGCTTGTTCCGCAGATCATCACAATCTTCCGTCTTTTCGGCTGATAAGCGGTTTTCCATGCCGTTTCCGGGGACGTTGGCAAGAGAATGATTGCGCCGGAAAGAATTGTTGTCGTAGTTTTCTCCGGAATTCACGGAGACCGAATCGGAATGTCCCAGAGGGCTCCAACAGGCAGGCACGCCGCCCGCGCCGTTGCCCGTGGGGAGAGATCAATTCATGTATCGTTCGTTCGACCAGTTATGATGGGAGCGTCGACACTTTCACGGAAGATTCTGATCATGCTTGTGATCTTCTTCTTCCTGAGCTATCTGATAGCCGCGAAGATCTCCATCTTCCCGATGCTCGTCCTTTCTCCGCAGGATGTGTTTCATGGCTTTCAACTCTGGAGGCTGGTGACATACGCGATTCTGCCGAGCAACTTTATCGGCCTGATCGTGGCAATGGTCGCCTTTTCATCGCCGGGGGAGGAGCTGGAGCATATGCTCGGCACAAGGCAGTTCGGCATCCTCCTGCTGATTGTGGTGGTCTTTGGCGCGCTTCTCCATCTTACACTCTTCTTCAGGCCCCCGAACGTGGAGCTTGTGGGCGCACTCAACCCGGCGCTCTTCGTGCTGGTCGGTTTCGTCTATCTCTACCCGCGCAGCGAAACCCGATTCTTTTTCATCAACATCCAGAACCGCTATATCCTCTACGGCATCGCGATTCTCACAATCGGCAATGGGCTGTATCTGGCGATGGAGGGGAGCGTAAGCCCCTGGATCTTCTTTGAAGAGGGGATACTGGGGATGGTGATGGGGATGATCTACTTCCACATGCGCTTCCAGAAGTACGAGTTCATGCTTGGTCCGATCCACGCCATGGAGCGCTTTGTCTCCGGCACGCGACCTCCCCGCGTTGAGCAGAAGCCCGCCTCCGCCCCCAGAAGGACCACCGTGCCGCAGCCGGTCCGTGTCCGCGCCACCGCGCAGAAAAGCGCCCCAAGGGAGATTTCCGACGAGGAACGGCTGAACCTTATCCTTGACAAGATCAGCGAAAAGAGCTTCGATGCCCTGAGCGATGATGAAAAGAAGTTCCTCAGTGACTACTCCGGCCGGCTCTGATCGATAGCATCACGGCCCCGCCCGTCCATCCTTCCGAATCGAACGCCCTTTTACACTTCCTCCCGGCGGAAATTCAGTAAATTTGCCTCACTATCAGACTGTTGAACAACGTCATCTGCTGCGTTGGCCTTCATCATTCGCTCACTGCGACGTCCCAATGGACGCCTCATTCGCTCAGATTCGGCCGCCTTGCATCTGATCGTTGTTGAACAGTCTGTCCATCAGAAGTAATTCAACAGTCTGCTATGACACTTGCAGAACGTCTCGAACGAATCAAGGGAATCGTCCTTCCAACGTTGACCGAACATTTCGGCGAGGGGACGTTGAGCCATGCTGAACACCGTGGCGAGCTCTCCATCTCCGTTCCGCGTGAACGATTGGTGGAGCTGGTGCGTTATCTCCGCGACGAGCCTACGCTGGCCTTTACGATGCTGAAGGATCTCTGCGCGGTGGACTGGAACCGCCGGAAGGAACGCTTCGAGCTTATCTACAACCTCTGGTCGCTCGATAACAGCGTCAGATTGCGGGTGAAGTGCTTTACCGAGGAGAAGGCGCCGCATGTGGACTCCCTGACCGGGCTCTTTACCGCGGCCAACTGGTACGAGCGGGAAACCTACGATATGCATGGCATCATCTTCGACGGTCATCCCGATCTGCGGCGGATGTACATGCCCGAGGATTTCGTCGATCCGAACTCCGGCGAGCCTCTCTACCCGCTCCGCAAGGAGTTCCCGATGATGGGCGTTCCCGGCTCGATGCCGCTTCCCGAGCGGAACTGAGCATCGCGGAACCGCCGGATATCCGTGGCGCCGGAGCGCCTGAAGAACGAACTCTTTCGATTCGGAGATAACTCGATATGAACATAAACTCATCGGCAACGCTGGAGCGCGTCTACGACCTGCGCCAGCGGAAGATCCTCAGCAAGATCATCGACAAGGACACCACGATCTCCCTGGAGGGGCGCGATCCCCTGGAGAACACGATGGTGCTCAACATGGGGCCGCAGCATCCGGCCACGCACGGCGTGCTTCGCGTCCTTCTCCGCCTGGATGGCGAGACGGTGGAGAGATGCGTTCCCGAGCTGGGATATCTCCACCGGGGATATGAAAAGCTGGGGGAGAATATCTCCTTTCACGAGTTCCTGCCGCATACCGACCGGCTCGATTATCTCTCCCCCCTTTCCAATAACGTCGGCTACGCGCTGGCGGTGGAGAAGGCGGCGGGGATCGAGACGCCGGAGCGCGCGGTCTGGATCAGAACGCTTATCTCCGAGCTGGCCCGCATCTCCTCGCATCTGATGGCGATGGGGGCGATGGCGATGGATGTCGGCGCGGTGACGATGCTCCTCTGGACATTCCGTGAACGGGAGAAGCTGTACGATATCTTCGAAAAAATCTGCGGCGCCCGCTTCACAACCAGCTATACCCGCATCGGCGGCGTGGCGAACGATTTTACCCCCGATGTGCTTCCGATGATCCGCAAGTTCATCGAGGAGTTTCCCGCCAACCTGCGCGATTTCGAGGGGCTGATCAACCGTAACCGGATCTTCGTCGAGCGCGTCAGCGGGATCGGCGTGATCACCGGGCCGGAAGCCATCGCGCTTGGCCTGACCGGCGCCTGCCTCCGTGGCTCCGGCATCCCCCACGATCTCCGCCGCGACGAGCCGTACCTGATGTACGATCAGCTCGATTTCGACGTGATCACCTACAGCGACGGCGACTGCCTTTCCCGCTACCTGACCCGTGGCGACGAGATGAAGGAATCGGTGAAGATCGTAAACCAGCTTCTCGCCAAAATCCCCACCGGCCCGACGCTGGCGGACGACGCCAAGAACGTCCTGCCGGGGAAGACGGAGATCTACACGAAGATGGAGGAGCTGATCCATGACTTTATGCTGATCAACTTCGGCGTGCAGCCGGAGCCGGGGGAGATCTACTCGGCGATCGAGGCGCCGAAAGGAGAGCTTGGCTTCTACATCGTCTCCGACGGCACAGGACACGCATGGCGGATGAAGATCCGCTCGCCATCATTCTGTAACCTCCAGGCGCTGACGCCGATGTGCGAGGGCTCGATGATCTCCGATGTGGTGGCGATTATCGGATCGATCGACCCGGTGATGGGGGAGGCGGACAAGTAGGGCAATTCACGAATTCCCCGGTCTGATTGCCTGCTCTGATTCCCCCCTGTGAATCCCGCAGAATGATCCCTTCGCTGATGTTCCCCAGTTGGGCATTGTGATCGCGTGAGGTTCTGTCCATGCAAATCGTTGTGTGATAACCGGACCATCCCGGAATCGCACGACGATTTTTTGTTTCGGTATGGGATGGTTGCGGGATTTGACGGGCATCAACCGGCGGAAGAATAATCGATCGCATCGCCCGCTTTCAGTAAACAGAAGTCCGGTGAATTCCATGGGGAACAACGAAACGCTTCACCACGATTCAGGATCGTCCAACGGCCAGCGAGAGAGAATCAATCTGCTTCTTCGGACCAGCGCCGATCTGGCAGAGCACGATTGCCAGCGTGGGATGAAGGCGGCGCGCGAGGCACTCCGGCTTTCCCGCCGGCTGGATGACCCCCGTATGATTATCGAAAGCCTGTTCCGGCTTGAGGATCATTATTGCCACAAGGAACAGTATCCCCGCATGCTGGATGCGCTCACTCAGATCAACGTGCTGCTTGATCAGCTCCCTGAGGCGCACGATCTGAGAGTGCGGTGCTGCCACAGGCTCGGCTCACTCTATCTGACGCTGGGCGATCTGCCGAAGGGGATCGAAATCCTGAGCTCCGCGTTCAATTATCTGGACCGCGTCGATCCTGGGCTTGCGGCCTTGATTCTCGGGACGGCGGCGGACACCTACCTGCAACTTGGATATTATCCGAGGGCATTCGAGCTGCTTGGTCAGGTCGAGAAGATAGCCGAACAACACGGCATCCGGAGGTATCAGGCGCACTGCATGGAATGTATCGGCCGGGCGTTCATGGCGTTGGGGGAATGGGATGCGGCTCTTGAAAAATTCCGTCAGGTGACAGAGTTATGGAAAGCCCTGGAGATTCCGATTGCCGTTGGCGCGGCATTAAGCAATATCGCCAGAATACTCTCGGAGCGGGATGATGCGGCCGGAGCGCTCGAAGTCCTTGTATCGGCACTTGCGATTCACCGTGAGTTCGGTACGCAGCAGCACGAGGCTTGGTGTCTCCTTACGATGGCTAATATCCTGAAGCAATCGGACAGCGACGAGGCGCTCCGTCAGGCATCCCAGGCGCTGGCGATATTTGAGTCGATCGGCGACAGACAGGGGCGCAGCGTGGCCCTCACGGATATCGGCAACCTGTACATGAGATGTGGAGCAATCCCCGATGCCCTGACGCATTTTCTCAAGGCGCTCGGGCTGGCCGAGGAGATCGGGTACAGGCCGGGGGAGTATGAGATTCATGCAGCCCTGGCGGCGGTATACGAGCAGTTGGGGGATGCGGCAACATCTCTGGAGCATTATAAATCCTACGTAAATCTGGGAGGGGAACTCCAGGGGCAGGCAACAAGAAATGCGCTGGCGATGTCCAGTGCGCGCGCCGAGATCGAGCGGGCTGAAAAGGAGAAGGAGATGGCCCTCCTGAAAAACGAACAGCTTCAGCTTGAGATGGACCGAAAATCAAAGGAGCTTACCGCGATGGCGCTCCGGCTCGTTCAGAATAATGAGCTTGTGGAAAGTCTCAGGAAGGAGATCGGTTCCTCGCTGAAGGAGCATGGTGATGCGCGCACGCTTGCCAGAGCCATGCAGAAACGGATCGAGGAGAGCACGCGGCCGGAGGAGTCATGGAAAATATTCGAGGAACAGTTTCAGCAGGTCCATGATGGATTTCTTGCGCGACTTCACGATCTCCATCCCACTCTGAGGCCCGCGGAGCTCAGGATCTGTGCTCTGCTGAAAATCAATCTCTCCAGCAAGGAAATCGCGTCGCTTCTGAATATCACCTTCCGTACCGTGGAACTTCATCGTACCAACATCCGCAAAAAAATCGGCATCCCGAACACCACCAACCTTTCTCTGTTTCTCACCTCGCTGTAGTTCCAGTTCGCCGCGCATTTTTATGCGTCCGTATGTGGTAATTATGTGGTACGGCCAGTCACGCACGCATATATATTGGCTCATGAAAATCGATCCAGTCGAATGCTCGCGAAGGCGCAAATCAGATGATGATCCCCACCCGGGGATGGGCGGCCGGAGCGTATATTCTCGGCATCAACGGCGGGGGAGTTTCGACGACCCGCAAGATCATTGTCGGTGATCAATAAACGATACGGGAAATGGCCTCTAATATCGGACGCCTCAGGCAAGTCCTCTTGAGGCGCCCCGGTAATTATTTTCACGACCAATCTCAACGGAACGATGGAGAGGCGATTATCATGGCACGTACCGTCGATGATCTGCTGCGATTTATCAATACATTTCCGACAGAACCAAACCCGCCGGAATGGGCGGGGCGGGTGTCCAGGGCAATCAGAATATTCCTCGGCGATGTCGATCTGGTATGGGTGAATGTTGGAATGGTGGCAATGGCGACCGATCCGGCCATAACCATGGCTGACTCATTATTACGCAATTCGGCCCCGCCACATGAACTATCCGATGCCGGAATTCTCAAGTCCCTTTGTCATGATGGTTATTCCGCGCGCAACTGCCATCCGCTTCATAGATTCGATTACCATCTTCCGGGGTGTGTCTGGCTTGGATCAATTGCGTTAATACGTCGAAAGCCGGGGCCGGCAATTTCCGAAGAGACCGTGCATCTCATGGACGGGATGCGGTGCTTTATCGCCAGCCAGATGCTCCATGTTCATCAAGCCCGCCATGAGAAACAGGCAATCGTCACGACGTTCAGTGGCATTGTCGATATTATCGCCCGGGAAATCGGTCTGACCGATCGGGAGAAGGAGGTAATGCTTCCGCGCGCGTTTGGGTTGTCCTATAAGGAGATTGCCGAGCAGTTGCATCTAACCCCAGTCGCCATCAAGAAACGCGTGCTGCGTATTCATAAAAAGGCCAATGTCTCCAGCCAGCTACAGCTTTTCGGGAAATATCTTTCGCCGTATCTCGCAAAATCCTTGAGAAATTCCGAATAGGATTCGTCCGCCACGCTGCATGAAAGCCGATGGAACGAAAAGCGGGAGCAACCCGCCGATTTCTCGAACAACGCTCCCGCTTTAACCATCACGATATCAATGCCCGATTTACGAATAAATCTGCCGCAGCAATTTCCGTTTCGCCACGGGAAGAATTGTTTCGTTGAATGGAAAATCCAGATCGGTGGCGAAAAAATATGTCGCCGGGTTCGGTAGCTCGCGGTTGGAGCGGATCATCTCCAGCTTGATATTCCCGGGGGAAAATTCAAGCGCGGAAAGGGGAAACGTCCTGATCGACGTGGTCTTCAGATTTCTGTACTGCTGGTCGGCTCCGGCGAAAATTGATATTTCGTAGCGGATAACATGGATAAGATCCTGCCGTATCTCCGGTAACAGGATATATCCCTCCTCGATATACGATGGAAGTATCCCTACCTCCTCCAGTTTCAGATTGCTATCCACGAAATTGAAGATCGTCTTCCCCTCCTCGATTGCCGCCAGGATATGCGGCAGCGACCAGTGAATCAGATCCTCGATGGCGCGGATCTGATCATCGCCAAGCTCAAACCATTCATACACCAGCCGCTTTTTCTCCAGATCTATTCCGGTGATGCGTTTCGGCATCTCCCGCTTCAATCCCTCGCTCCCCTCGGTGATTTTTTTCAACGTGGAATAGAGTTCTATCAGATCGGTCAGCGGCGGGTAGATCCGATTGTGGGAGAATTCCCTGCGGATTTTCTGTAGCTCGCCGAGAATCAGATATCTGCTCCGTTCGGAATCCCGTTGAGCGCCGATAAACATTTCCAAATTCAAGTCATTCATACTATACCTCGTATCGGTTATGACTGCCTGATCCCTCTGAATAGTATACTCCCTCAAAAGTTTCATCGCAAGTCGCATGCTGGGCGATCTTTTGGCGGCCCGCTCATCTCCATCGGCGGGTTCTCCCGTATATTGAACGTCCTTCGTAGCAGGCTGTTGAATCACTTCGAAGACTCAGACTGTTGAATAATGCGGCGGATGACGTCCTTCAACGGTCTGACAAGCAAGAACGAATATTCCATGAACAAGCGTGTTTCTCTTCATACGCTCGGCTGTAAACTGAACTACGCCGAGACCAGCACCATCGGCGCCCGCTTTAGAAGCGAGGGGTACGATATCACTGATTTTGGATCCCCCTCCGATGTGATCGTGATCAACTCCTGTACCGTCACCGCACATGCGGACCGCGAATGCCGGCAGCTTGTGCGGCGCGCGCTCCGGGCCAACCCGAGCGCGTTTGTGATCGTGACCGGATGCTACGCACAGCTTCAGCCGGAGGAGATCGCCTCGATCGATGGGGTGGATCTGGTGCTGGGCTCATCGGAGAAGTTCAGGACATTCGAGCTGGCGGGGGATTTCCGGAAACGCGATGTGCCGAAAGTGATGGTCGGGGAGGTGAGCGACGATGTGTTCGGCGCCGCCTACAGCGGTGAGGGGGATGCTCGCACCAGGGCGTTTCTGAAGGTTCAGGATGGCTGCGACTACACCTGCTCCTTCTGCACCATCCCGCTGGCCCGGGGCGGCAGCAGAAGCCAGCCGATCGAGGATGCCTATCGCCAGGCGCGCGATCTTGTCGCGGCCGGCTTTCGGGAGATCGTGATCACCGGCGTCAACGTGGGGGATTTCGGCAAGGGGAGAGGGGAGAGCTTCGCCGATCTTCTCCGGCGACTTCACGATGTTGACGGGCTGGAGCGGTTGAAGATCAGCTCGATCGAGCCGAATCTTCTCACCGACGAGATTATCACAATGGCCGCCGGCTCCGACCGGATGCTTCCGCATTTCCATATTCCCCTTCAGAGCGGCTCCGATGCCATCCTTGCCCGGATGCGCCGCCGCTACCGGAGCGCGCTCTATCGCGATCGCGTCGAGCTGATACTTTCGGCGATGCCTGACGCGGCGATCGGCGTGGATGTGATTGTCGGGTTTCCGGGGGAGAGCGATGCGGATTTTCAGGCCACGCACGATGTTCTTCATGCGCTGCCGGTCGCCTATTTCCATGCCTTTACCTACTCGGAGCGGGAGAACACGCCGGCCGTGGAGTTCGCGGAGCCGGTGCCGGTGGAGGCGCGCAGGAACAGAACGCGGATGCTCAGAAACCTCTCGGAGAAGAAGCGCGCCGCGTTCGCGGAGAAGCATCGTGGCGATGTCCGGCCGGTGCTGTTTGAGCATGGAAACGATGGCGGGATGATCCAGGGCTATACCGATAACTACATCAGAGTGGCGGTGCGCCACGGATCGGCGCTTCAGAATCGGATTGTGCCGGTGCGGATCGGCGAGTTTCTGGGGGAGCACGCGGCGGCGACGGTGGAGGAG
>JBDSJW010000125.1:0-3553 GCA_039917235.1 Kapaibacterium sp. (SeqCode)
CCGAGCCATGTGGTCTCCTCCTGCACGCCGCCGGAGTCGGTCACCACGCCGATGGAGCCGCGCACCAGCTCGATAAATTCCCGGTAGCCCGCCGGCGGCAGCAGCGTCCAGCGTCCGGTGCCGATCAACCGATCGTACTCCCCCGAAGCCTTCAGCGCCCCCTCCGTCCGGGGATGGACGGGGAAACGGATTTCCCTCTCCCCGGCCCCCTCCTCGATTGCCCGCAGCAGCTTCACCAGCATCGCCGGATCGTCCACATTGCTCGGGCGGTGGAGCGTCAGCACCAGATAATCCCCGGCTGTCCGCTCGGACGGCAACGTCGAACAGAGGCGCGCAAGCGAGTCGATCATCGTGTTGCCGACCAGGTTGATCTTCTCGGCGCGCACCCCTTCGTGAAGAAGATTGCGGCGGCCGCTCTCCTCGGTCACAAAGAAAAGATCGGTGATCGCATCGGTCGCAATCCGGTTGATCTCCTCCGGCATCCGCTTATCGAAGCTCCTGAGCCCCGACTCCACATGCGCCAGCGGTATCCCAAGTTTGGTGGCAACCAGCGCTGCGGCCACCGTGGAGTTTACATCGCCATAGACTATCACCATCGATGGTGATTCCGCAAGGCAGATTTTTTCGAACTCCACCATTACTTTCGCGGTCTGCGTGGCATGGGAACCGGAGCCGACGCCGAGAAAGATATCGGGCGCCCCCATGCCGAGATCGCGAAAGAAAACCTCCGACATGTTCGGATCGTAGTGCTGGCCGGTATGGACCAGCAGATGGCGCACCGATGGAACGTTCTCGAACGCGTGCTTGACCGGCGCCGCCTTCATAAAGTTCGGGCGGGCGCCCACCACCGAGATCACCGTATGCACTGGCCGTCCCCGAGTAGATGAATCTTCTCACGTCCCGCCGTCACCTTTTTGGTGGCGTTGCGCGTGTCGATCACCACCTTCGCGTTGGCGACGATCCGCTCGTAATCGAAGAGCGTGTGATCGGTGGTGATCAGCACCAGATCCGCATCGGCAACCAGCTCATCGCTGTACTCAACGGCGTCCATGGTCTTTCCGAAGATCTCAATCCTCGGGATAAAGGGGTCGATATAGCTGATCTTCCCGGCACCATCCTGCGTCAGCAGCTCCATCACCTTCAGCGCGGGGCTGTGGCGCAGATCATCCACGTCCCGCTTGAACGCCACGCCGAAGACCAGGATCTTCGCATCCTTCAACGCCACCGGAAGATGGGCGATATGCTGGAGCACCATCCGCTGCACGTAGTACGGCATCGACTCATTCACCTCCGCCGCCAGTGTGATAAAGTTGGTGACGAAATCGTGCTCGCGCGCAAGCCAGCTCAGATAATAGGGATCGATCAGAATGCAGTGGCCGCCGATGCCGGGGCCGGGGAAGAAGGGCATAAAGCCGAATGGCTTTGTGGCGGCCGCCTCCACCACCTCCCAGATATTGACGCCTCCCATGCGATCGCAGAGCTGCGCCAGCTCATTGACCAGGGCGATATTCACCGAGCGGAAGATATTCTCCAGCAGCTTCTCCATCTCCGCCACCTTCGGCCCGCTCACCTCGATCACCTTTTCGATAATCACGCGGTTTGCCGCCGCGGCGATCGCCGTGCATTCCTTTGTCACGCCCCCCACGACAATCGGCGTGTTGGTGGTATGCCACGTCTTGTTCCCCGGATCGATCCGCTCCGGCGAAAACGCCAGATGAAAATCGACGCCGACCTTCTTTCCGTCAAGCTCCAGAATCGGCTGCACGTAGCCTTCGGTTGTGTTCGGGAAGGTGGTGCTCTTCAGGATGATGCACTGTTCACCGCGAAGATGCTTTGCGATCGACTCCGCGGCCTGAAGGATATAGGAGATATCCGGCTCCTTGTTCGGCGTAAACGGCGTGGGAACGCAGATGTAGATGACATCGGCATCGGCGACGACGGAGAAATCGTTGGTGGCGCGGAGGAGCCCGCGCCCGATCACGTCGGCGACAAGGTCATCGGAGATATCCTGGATGTAGTTCTTTCCGGCAGCGAGCGAATCCACCTTGCGGGGGTCCACGTCGATGCCGTGCGTCGTAATCCCCGCTTTCGCGAATTCGACGGCCAGCGGTAGGCCGACATAGCCGAGACCAACCACGGCGACGTTGAACTGCCGGGCGTTGATCCTATCGAGAAGGTTCATGAAGGGGAAGCAATGTGAGAAGGGTATATCAATGACATCGGGCAAACATACGAAAGTGGGGAGGATAGGATAAAGGGAGAGCGGAGTGCCCTATAGCCCGAAACGGACCGTTACGGTTCCCCATACTCCCCCTTTTTCGGTGATTATCGCGGATACGGCTACAAAACCTCGCGCAGGAAGCTCCCCGTGTATGATTCCTCGCATTCCGCCACCACTTCCGGCGTGCCGGCGCAGACAAGCTCCCCCCCCCGATCCCCCCCTTCCGGGCCAAGATCGATGACCCAGTCGGCGCTGCGGATGACGTCGAGATTATGCTCGATCACGATCAGCGAATGCCCCGCGTCCACAAGCGCGTTAAATGCCTTCAGAAGCGTCGCGATGTCGCCGAAATGGAGGCCGGTGGTCGGCTCGTCCAGGATGAAGAGGGTGTGATTGTCGGTCGGCGCCACAAGTTGCGCCGCCAGCTTCACCCGCTGCGCCTCGCCACCGGAGAGCGTCGTGGCCGGCTGTCCCAGACGGATATAGCCAAGGCCGACATCGTGAAGCCCCTTCAGCTTGGAGAGGATTTTCTTCTCCTTCGCAAAGAAGGTCACGGCCTCATCGACCGTCATCTCCAGAACCTGAACCACGTTCTTTCCGTGATAGACCGCCTGGAGCGCCTCCGCCTTGAAGCGGTTCCCCCTGCAGACCTCGCAGGTAAGGGCGATATCGGCAAGGAACTGCATCTCCACCTTCACCACGCCCTCCCCCTGGCACGCCTCGCAGCGTCCTCCGGGAACGTTGAAGGAGAAATAGCCGGGCTTCCAGCCGTTCATCTTGGCGACGGGCGTCAGCGCGAACAGCTCGCGGATGGCGTCGAACGCCTTGACGTAGGTGACCGGGTTGGAGCGCGGCGATCGGCCGATCGGCGATTGATCCACCATCTCCACCGCCCCCACGTTATCGACGCCGTCAATCTCCCGCACCTTCTTCGTCATCGCGACCGTCGCGCCTTTGGCGCGGGCCACGGCGGGATAGAGGACATCGTGCACCAGCGTCGATTTGCCGGAGCCGGAGACCCCCGTGACCACCGTCAGCATGCCGAGCGGGAACGTCACGTCGATATCCTTCAGATTATGCTCGAAGACGCCGGAGAGACGGATATTCTTCGTTGTCGGCGGGCGGCGCTGCGTCCGCACCGGGATGCTTTTCCTGCCGGAGAGATACTGCCCTGTGATCGAGTTGGGGCTGCGGAGCATCTCCGCCACCGAGCCGTTGAAGATCACCTCCCCCCCCTGCTCGCCGGCGCGCGGCCCCATATCCACCACCACATCGGCGCTGCGGATGATGTCAGGGTCGTGCTCCACCACGATGACGGTGTTCCCCAGATCG
>JBDSJW010000126.1:0-4452 GCA_039917235.1 Kapaibacterium sp. (SeqCode)
CATCGAGAGGAACGTCTCGCACGTTGTCTGTGCTCCCGCCAAGAGCGTGGGGCTATTGTTCCATCCGGTGGCGGCTGAGGTAAGATCAGCCTCGAACGCATTCATTCGCGTCTCCAGTGCCGGCGAGATCTTCTCCGATGATCCATAAGCGATTACCAGCGTCCTCACCACCTGCGCAACGATCGAGCAGAAATCGGCCAGCGCCCAGCCGTGTGGGATCGGCGTCAGATCGAGCGCGCCGGTCACATCGTCCAGCAGTTGCTGGGCGGCCTGGATGTTCTGCACCACCATGGCAAGCGAGGAGTTGCTCACAAAATCGTTGGGGAGTGGCGGCACATTGCAGAGACGACGATAATCTACAATCAGGTTCAACTGGCGCTTCGAGCGCGCCGTTCTCGGCGTAACGCAAAGGTCCACCTGGTCCGCCGTGGGAAGAGCCGCGAGCGCAGCGAGGAGAGCGCTGTAATGCGTCTGAAGCTCGGCAACCTTAAGCGGATCAAGATTCGTCGCCAGCGCCGGGTTCACCGGGTTCCCCTGAAGGCAGTCATTATAGATATGCCGGAGCATAAAGCCGACAGAGAAGGCGACGTTCTCGATCGGCGTATCCACATAGGGCCAGGCGGGCACATCGCTGTACGCAGTCATAAAGCCGGGGAACAGATCCATCAGGAGCTGATTGAAGTCCGTGACAATCTGATCGATGATGCTCTGCGGCAGATACGCACGACGTCTTATCAACTGATCGAGACAGTCAAGCACATCGATCCACGATGGGCAGGAAGGATCGGTGGCGGCCGCATTGCAGATCACCCCGGTATATGGCGCAACAGGCCCCTGGATAAACCGCGTGGTCTGCTGAACCGGGTCGCCGTAATCGCTCTGGAACGCCGCAAGCTCCGTCGTAAGCCAGGTCTGCATGGCGGTCGTTACAGCACCGGGTTTGGTGGTAAGCGTCGCCATCAACCAGATGGCCCATTGCGCCAGCGTGCAATCGTCCCCTGGAAGCGCCGTGCCCAGCACTGACTCACCCGCCGTCCAGGTTTCCGCCAGGATATCGGTGTAGAGCGTGTTAATCTCCGGGTCCACGGAGTCAATGAAGTACTGCTTCTCCGGCACATCGGGAAGCCTCTCCACCTCCGCGCAGATGTTGCAAAGGCAGACAAGACCGCTGATCCAGTCGGTGGTGAACCCATCCACTTCCTCATCCGGTGCCGGTGCATCCAGGTTCTCCACTTCAGCGGCGTACTGCGCCGCAAGCGACTCCAGCCGACCGAAGAAGTTGTTGATCGCCGTGCGGACATCACCGGGCATTTCGTCGATCACCGACCACGCCACCGCGACCACGCGAATCGCGCGGGCAAGGTCGTGCGCAAGATTGTTGTTGCTGGTCGTGGGCGCCCAGCCAAGCAGCGACTCCACTTCATTAACCGTCGTGCCGAAGGCAGCGATGCTTGCGGTGATTGCCGCGATAATCGGCGTAGTCGCTGTGTTCACAAGCGGCGCGGACGGCGCGGTCAGGAGACGAACGATGGTGTAGAGGCTCTTCAATCGGCCACAGCTTGTTGAGGAGCGGACGGGCATCCCCGGCGTACCGTTCCCATCAGGAATGGCGGCGGCGCTGGTAGCAGCGCATACCGCGATCTTCCGCGCCCCCAGTGCCGCGCGCAGACGCCCGACAATCGGATCCAGCCGCGCGAAGTACCCATCCAACAGATCGATAAGGGACTGCGGTATGCTGCTGGTGTTGAGCGTAAGCGAGTGCACAGTGATATAGGCGGCGACAAGCTTCAGCCGGGCCATCGAATCGCTGGTGCTCGGCAACTGGTTCAACATCAGCCCCTCCAGGCTGATCTGCTGCTGCGCGCGACTGTAGAGCCGACCAAGTTCCATATCGATCTGACGCAGGATCGCGATCACCGCCGGATCCAGCGTATTCCGAATCTCATATGTCTTGCCGATACAGGCGATAAGATCAAGCCACTTTTCATAGAACTCATTCTGCTTCGCGGGAGGCTCGGGAATCGCCGCATTGCTCTGCGCAAGCACTGAGATATAACTCTCCGCGTTGCGCTTCGCATCACGATAGAAATTGTCCACGTTCTGCTTCATCACCCTCGATACCCTCTCCTTCCCGGTCAGCGCCACCGTCACAAGTTCCAGCATCTCCCGGAGTCGCGCGCAGAACGTCGCGTTGGGCGCGGGCGCGGGCATGCCCCAACTTCTGCGGAGAAAGAGATTCGTCTTGTAGAACTTCTTTGACATGATGGTCTTCAGCGCGTCCACCGGAGGCAGGCTCTCGTTCGGCGCAGTGCCACTGCAGAACGCGCGGGTGATGCTTGGGATGGCGCGCAGGCGATCCCATGTGTCATCCTGCGTGGGAGCCGTGCCGCCGCTACTTCGGGAGACGTTCCACTGATCCACGGGACGGCCGGTATTGCTCAACTCTGGCGACTGGCCGCTGCTGGGATAACCGCTGTAGTAAGAAACAACCACCCGCTCGCTGAGCGTCGTCAACAGAAGGTTCACCTTGCTTACCGGGCTGGGGAAGAGGATCTCCAGTTGCTGGTCGCTTTGAAAGCGGAGTGATTGGGCATAATTATGCGGCGCTACCGGCTCGGCCACAACCTTCACCTGTGGTCCACTGACCAGATCATCATCATGGACGAGAAAGCGCAGACGGCGATCGGGTATGATTACCCCTGCCGTAAATGGTGCAAACGGCAGGGACGCGCTCAGCCAATCCTGGCATGTCATCTCACGCGGCGGTGGCGGGCAACGAAGCAGCGATGGCGGGAAGCCGAGTTCCGTTGCGGATGTGCCGCCACTCAGGTTCAACGGCGTGCGCGAGAGGAGCCGCAACTTGGTGTAGCGATCTGCCTCGGTCACCTGCCAGAAACCGAGCCGCAGATGTTGCTCCAGCTCCTCCTTTGCAGTCACATACGCCTGCGATGTGCCTCCGATCTCCTCCGCTACCATCTCGATCAACGGCGCGTTGGCAGCCGCGAAATCCAGTTTCTGCCAGATGCCTCCTCCATCCGGCAGATAGAAGATCGAGAGGTCATCGACGGTGTAGACATGCTTCACCTGATTGGAAACGCCCTTCTGGGGGGGTACCATCTCACTGAACACGGCACCGCTCTGGAGCGGCGCGATCTGCTTCATCGAGATATACTTGTCACGCGGCTGCACCGGTTTGGTGAACTCGAAGTCAACATAGGCATCGATCGGGATCACGAACTTGTCGAAGGCGTTTAGCCAGCCCCCCGCACCAATGGCCGGCGGGAGAAGGAACTCCGAATTATCCCCCTGGTCCTGGCCACCCGGATCACTGATATGCACGGGATTCACCCACTGGGCTTCATCGGTGCAGATGGCATTTACCGGGAACGACTCGCCGGTGAGCATGTGCGTAGCACGCACGGGGAGCTTTAACTCCTGCTGGAACGGATCAGCGCCGATTAACGCCAGCGGCGGGCGCTCGATCATCCCGATCTCTGACTGATCGAATGCATCATCGAAGTGCCAACTCAGGCTGACGGTGATATCAACATCGGGGAAGGGCCAGGGTGTTGACAGGCTAAGATCGAAGGAGCCTGAGATGATAAATGGATGAGGTGCCTCGGCCGCCAGCGACGCGCGCACCGACAGCCTGAAGCCGATGCCGAAGACGCGCAGTTCCGCATAGCCCTGCAAGATGATCCATCCGCCGACCTGCACCGGCTTGAAGTTGAGACGCCCACCATACTCAAGACTCGCGCCCAGCCCGACCTTTGCGATGCCGCAGTCCTGATCAAATTTCCAATCGACCCCGGCCCCCATCCTGATCCCCGATGATGCGAGCATGAAGTATGCCCACCCATCGAGAATCTTCAGGATTGTCGCGCGGATGCGCTTCTCCGGTGGTTCGTCCTGTCCCGCGTAGATATGCCACGCCGAGGAGCGACCGAAGAAGAACGCCATCTCGATCGACGCATCGAGCGTCAGCACGTCACCTGTGGATTGCGGCACCTTCAGGTTGGCACCGAAGGCCGCCATGATCCCCTCATCCGGCTTCACCATCAACACCGCATAGAACGGAGGATCGCTGGTGGTATCCAGGCCGACACGCTGGCTGAGGATCGCAGCCTGCCCTTCCAGGAAAAAAGCGGTCGGCACGGTGACCAGAAAAAAGAGCTTACTGGAGAACGTGGTGCCTGAATCGGCAGCAGTGCCGATCGACGCACCGGCGCCGACACTGAACCCCTCGGCCTCCTTGAATTTCGGGGTATTGACACCGCGCTGCGGCTTCTTGTAGAACTCCCACCATGTCTCGTTCTCCGGCTTGTCGATCACATATTTCTTCCCGAAGAGGCCGCGAAAGCCGTAGATGCCGAGGCCCGTGCTTCCCAGCAGGATCGGCGTGGCAAGCTCCATATTCGCATCCACGAAGAAAGCACCGATCGATGGTATCAT
>JBDSJW010000127.1:0-4647 GCA_039917235.1 Kapaibacterium sp. (SeqCode)
ATCTCATATAAAAGCCCAACCGATGTCCACCGAAATATTTCGGCGGACATCGGCTTTGGCTATTTCACTCGTCTATTCCCCTTCCATTATCACTTCGCGATGACGATCATCTTGAGCGATGTGGAAGCGCCTTCCGCATTCAGCGTGCAGAAGTAGGAACCGCTGGCAAGCCCGCTGCCGATGGCGTTGAATTCCACCACATGATCGCCGGCGTTCTGGAGCTTGTTGTCAAGCACGCGGGCAACTTCGGCACCGCGGACATCCGTGATCACGAGCGACACGTTGGAGGCATTCCTGAGCGTGTAGCGGATCTCGGTGGTCCCGGAGAACGGATTCGGAAGGCTCTGAAGGGCGAATGCCTTCGCGGACTCCTCACGATCAACACCCGAGGTGTTGGTCACTTCATACTCGACCTTCACTCCCTTGTTGTCGGCGCCGCCAACGATGATCGGCTCGATCACGGCGAATGCCGACGGGTTCTTCACCGGATAAAGGATCTGCATCAGGCGCTCCTTGTTCACGTTGATCACATCGCCGCTGAGCGAGTAGATCAGGATGCGGATCTCACCCTTATCGGTATCAACCACCTTCTGGATGGTGAACTTGCCGGCAAGAGCGCTGTTGAGCTGCGCGTCAAGATCGGCTGGAGCGTCAACTGCCTTCAGCTTCATCTGGATACCCTTCACCGGGACCAGATTGTCCATCACCACGTCGATGCCGTTGCGGGTGATCAGGTACTGGAACTTCACGTCGTAGACCGATGAGCCGCCCATGATGCCGGCAACCGGCAGATCATAAGCCTCGCCACCTGGGTTGTTCCCCTTCACCGAGAAGAGCTGGATGCCGTCCGGCCAATCCTCGTTGAGGATCGCGTTGGCGATAAGGACCACGTCCTGAACGTTGACCTGGTGATCGCCGTAGTTATTGGCGTCGCTGAAGATCTGCGCACCGGCCGGGGTCCAGCTGGAGCTCCACGGAGCAAGATCGGCGCGGTTGAACTGCCACGGGGCAAACGTCTGGCGGCCAAGGATCACGTCGATCGTCTCAAGGATGTCGAGCACGTCAACACGATCGTCGCAGTTAACGTCGCCGCGGCCCGAGCTGTTGTGGATCGTGTAGGAAGCGCTGTCGCGGTTGCCGTCGATGCCGACGCCGGCGGTCTGGCCAAGGTTGGTGGCAAGCGACGACTGCGGGGAGTTGAGGTACATGATGGCATTCAGCGTATCACCGCCGAGCGCGCCGTCGCAGATCCTGATGTTCTTCACGTCGTACGTGACCCTGAAGAGGTTCGGATAATTGCCGGTCGGAAGGTTCTTCGTGGTGTCGTGACCGTAGAGGATCACAAGAGCCTCGGAGCCGCTGGCGGCGTTGGTGACCTCGTAGTCGAAGTTCCAGTCGAGCGGGTTGGTGATGGCCGAGCCGAGCTCAACCTTCTTGATCTTCAGCGTGGTGTTCGGGGAGGTGATCTTGAACTGAATTCCCTGAACCGGCGTGCCGCCGTTATACTGAAGGCCGATCGTATCCTTGTAGACATCGGTACGATTGTCCATCACATGGTGCATCACCGTGTTGAAGTAAAGCCCCTCACCGGTGCTGGCAAGCGCCGTCACCGTGACGGCGATCGGCGAGCCCGCCTGGTTGTGATAGATCCTCACGATGCCGGAGTAGCTCCCCGAGCCGGCCGGAAGGAAACGCACACCGAACTTCACGCTGGCGCCCGGAGCAAGCGTTGCCGGGAACGACGGTGGGATTGACACGATAAAGTTGCCGCTCGTGGTGCGGATCGAATCGATGCGGGCATTCGTGGCGCCGCCGTTGGTGACCGTGATCGAGTCGGTCTTGGTGCCCGGGGTCGGGAGGAGAACCGTGCCGAAGTTAAGCGGCGATGGAGCCGCCGTCACGCCGCCGACGGCCGGAGCGGTCGGGTTGGACGTGGTGATCGTCGCGTTCACAACATCGGGATCGGTAAGCGAGTAGGAGCTGCTGGTGAGCATGTTCACATTGTCGGTGCCGACCTTGAGGTTGGCGGAACCGAACCTGGTGGAGAGGTTGGCCGGCCATGTGATCGTGATCGGCACGCCGCCGTCGCCCGACTGGAACTTGAGCTTGAAGGTATCGCGCTGCGTGGGGCTGGAGGAGAAGCGATAGTTGCTGTCCAGCAGTCCCTCGCCGTAGCCGTTGCCGGTCGTGACGTTCACCCAGCGCGCATCGAAGATGGCGCTTGGCGGAGCGGGTGGGGCTTCCTTCTCGCCAAGAGCGGCATCGAAGCCGTTGTTGGTGGCGCCGGTGTTGACGCCGAAGGTGAGGGTTACGCTGCCGGCATCGATGCCGGTGCCGTTGTTACGCAGCGTGATCTGCGAGCTGTTGTTCGCCTGGGCGAGCGCGGAGCCCGTCACCAGGAGAGCCGCGCCGACCGACGCAAGAATCGTTCTAAATGTTCTCATGAAGCTTCTATCCGTTTGGATTGATTGGTATTGATGTTCTCTTCGTGATTATGATGCGGTTACGGGTTGAACGTCAGCGTGCCGGCGGCGGTGCACTTCACCCAGTACGCCTTTCCCGGCTCGAGTGTCGTGGCATTTGCATAGCCGTTGTTGAATCCGAAATAGCTCGTGGGACGGGTGGTGCCGGTAGCCGTGACGTGCGTGGCATCGGTCAGCGCCGGGACACTTGCGCCCGTGGAGATCAGGTTCCAGCCTGCCTGCACCGTGACGGTCACGGGAAGGTTTACCGTGGTTCCCTTCTGCTCAACAATGCTGTTGTCGGAGAGCTTCAGGAAGTACCCACTACCAGCGGTCAGCGTGGGGCTGGCAACGTAACCGGCGCCGAAACGGAATGCGCTGGAAGCCGCGTTGCGATAGACCGAATCCTTGCTGGCGTTGGCCGGCGTGTTCGCCAGACCCACCAGGTTCCAGCCGCTGCGATGCTTCACATAGGTTGATGTCTGCGGCTTGTAGTTCGACCAGATGGCATCCCACTGGTTGTTGCGGGAGATGGTCGGATCAAACGCGCCACGATAGCTCACATTGGTAAAAGCGAAGTTGTTCGCCGGGGCCAGAAGCGGATCGGCAAAGCTGGTTGCATTGGTAACCGCCGGCGACGTGGCGAGCGGGACCGGATTCGGAGCATGGAGATCGGCCTGGCGGATGGCGGTGAGCTGAGCATCCGAGTGGTTGCCCGCGCGGACGTTGCCTGCACCGGCGCAGTTGAACCAGTTGTCGGCGTCGGCCTGTGCCGTGCCACCGATGCCGCGGATCTCGGAGATGGCCTTGAGACCGGTGACAACCGTGTTCTGCACACGGAAATCAGCAGGCTGCGGGCAGGCCGCGGCGCCCTTGATCAGATCGTCCAGACCGTTGCCGTCATTCGCCGTGTTGTTGCCGTCCACGCCAAGCGCGGCCTGCCAGCCGGTGATCACGGTGTTGAAGATGCCGTAGTGGGTATTGCGACGGAGACGGCCGCCGCGGCTGAAGTCCTGTCCGGTGATCACCGTATTGGTGTCGTCGTAGGCGCCAACCATTGTGGCGTTCGAGACGATCGGCCTGGAGTTCGGCGTGTTGAGGGAGCCGGTGCCGTCATTATCGGCCTCGAAGCCCTCTGAGGTGCTGGATGCGGAGAGATCGGACTGCGTTGCATCGCGCATCGCGAAGATGAACTGGAGGCGGCCGCGGAAGCCGAAATCGGTATCGATATCATCATCGGTGCCGGCGTAGGCAATCAGGTTCTTGCAGTTGACGGTTCCACCGAACCACTCGAACGAGTCATCGTTGGTATAGCTGCACTGGATGTGATCGATCTTCGTGCGGTTGCCGATGCCGCCGAACGTAAGACCGTTGATCTCATTATCGACCGAGAAGGCAAGCCCGCCGAACTCGATACGGACGTAGGACATGACGCCGCTGGAATCGGCATCATCGGTTCCGCCGTAGATACCGTTGGTTCCACCTTCGATCGTGGCTGTTCCACCGGCCGGGTTGATCGTCGCCTTGCCGAGAAGGATCACGCCGCCCCAGTCGCCCGGTGCTTTCTGCCCCTGCGGCTTGGCGGAGGTGAAGATGATCGGCGCGGTGGCCGTTCCCTGCGCGTAGATCTTGCCGTCGCGCTCGATCTGGAGGCACGAGCGGACACCATTGGAGTTACCATAGATAAGCGTCCCCGGCTGAATGGTGAGGAGGGCGCCCGGGCCGACCTTCACGGTGTTCACGATCTGGTAGACGGTATCAGCTGAGAGAGTACGATTACCGGTGATCGAATCGGGAAGCGCCACGGCGCCCGGCACGATCTGCGCATTGGCGGCGATGCCGAGCCCAACGAAGGCTGCCGCGCCCAGTGCGAGAGTTCTGAGATTCATGATTGCTCCAAAGAATGAATGAGAGATCGCAGACAATAGATTTCCCCGCCCCGCGATGCGTGCTTTCAAAAAGCCGCACCGTGGCGCTCGTCCGTCATTAGCGTATCCACGTGAAAAGGTCAGGCACGCGGCCACGCCGCCGCCGCAGAGGATGCCGCAAAACGAAAAACCCCGCTGAAGGCTGGCCCCTTCCGATAAGGCCGGCAATCAACAGGGCTTGCGGTGCGCAACGCTCCTGCGTTTCCTATGTTGTCGATGTTTCCTGTCTCCGATGCCGGAGAACTATTTCGTATCCG
>JBDSJW010000128.1:0-10862 GCA_039917235.1 Kapaibacterium sp. (SeqCode)
GCCGTTCGTCAGGATGCTTATCGTGGAAATGGGGTTTCGGTTCCCGCTGGAGCTTCTGGAAATGCCCTGGCTGGTGGGGAGCTTCTTCCTCTGGCTGCTGGTGTACCGTCGCCAGGAAATCCATGCGATGCTCTGGATGGTGATGATCGCGGGCCTCTACAAATCGTTCGAGGGGATCGTCATCTATCTCCGCGTCGGCCTGGGATGGGGATTGCTCACCGGCTGGCGCGATGCGCTGCTGCTGTCGATGATGGTGCTGGGGGCGTTTTTCGCGTTCCTGATAAAGCCGGAAGGGGACAAGGTGTATCAGCGCGTCAGGATTTTCTTCTTCCTGCTGCTGCCGGGATCGATGTTCACGTTTATCGGTTCCACCCGCCGTTCCTACGTGCTTGGGGCGATTGTCGCCATTGGGCTGCTGATTTTCTACCTGAATCGGAATGAGCGCTTTCGTGTCTATTCGCGCGCGATTCCAATCGCGCTCCTCTGCTGCGCCGGGGCAATGGTGGCGCTCGGTTCCACGCAGCTTATCGACCGTTTTGTCAGCGTCAGCGATAATCCGGGGACGGAGAGCTCCGGGCTCTACCGTGTGATTGAGTTCTACAGCGTCTCGCAGGATGTGGCGGAGCGGCCGCTGTTCGGCTGGCAGATGGGGAGGGCGTGGACCAACCGGACGCTGCTGGATGTAGAGCAGGTGAGCAATGTCGTGCCGCATAACACCTATCTCTACGTGCTCTGGCGTTCCGGCGCCTTCGGCATGCTCTTCTGGCTCTGGGTGATGATCACGATGTTTCGGATGCACCACAGGACGATCCGCGCCGCGCGAACGCCGTTTATGCGCTTTCTGGCGATATGGCTCGCATCCGGGACAATCGCGGTTTCCACGGCGGGGTTCGCCATGTCCATCACGGCCGATCGTCTCAAGAACTTCTATCCGTTCATCATGGTGATGACAAGTTTTCTGCCGGGCGCCTGGCCCCCGCGCAAGCGCTTCAGAACAAGGTTTCAGGCGCCGGAAATACCTTGACTTGCCGGGCCGCGCGCCAACATCTTGGCAGTCGATTCGTCCCTTCTGCGCGCTTGAGCGCCACGGTCAATTCATTATCTGATTCGCATGAAGCTACTGGCGATCGTTTCCCTTCTGCTTGTCCTCGCGGACGTTGCCGATGCGCAGCAATCGGTTCGGCCCATCTCCCCGGAATCCCGGCGAGCGGCACGCATTGTGGTTGCCGGTTCCACCGACAACGGGGTGACGATTAATCTCTCGGAGCTTCATCCCTATGCCCAGGGCTCGGGCGCCAACTCCCATATCCTCCATACCGCGTCCCGTTTCGCGACCATTCCCGATTCTCTTTCCCTTCCGGGCGTTCTTCTGACCGTCGGCATTCCCTATGGCGCCACCGATCCCCGCGCCACGTTTACCCCCACGAAGTTCGATACGATCGCGGCGCCGCCCGGCATGCGCGCACCGCGGATGAGCGGCGCGGTGGGGAGCATTGTTGCCGGCGCCCCGGTTGTGATACGGGGAATCAGGACGGTTCCCCTGACGATTCAGCCGCTCCGGTATGAAGGAGGGAAGGTGATTGCCGTCAGCGCGGGACAGATCGTTCTCAGTTGGAACGGCGGCGGCGGGATCATCGCGCGCGCGCGCCAGGGGGGAGAAATCAGGTCGATGGAGGCGACGCTTCGCGAGGAGATCATCAACTATGATCAGGCGAAACGGTGGCGCGCCCGCAATGGGGGACGGTCGCTGCTGGGGACTTCCGGCTGGGGGATGGAGAAGGGAGCCGTGCTTCTGACCGGTCGCGATGCCGTGTATCATATCACCGGCGGAGAGCTTTCGGGCGTGGGAGCAAATGAGATCATCGGCAGGCCGATTGGCGAGCTGAGGCTCCGAAACCACGCCACGTTTGTCAGCTTCTATCTGGAGGACCGCAATGCGAACGGGACATTTGATGCGGATGATTTTATCGAGTTTTCAGGCGAGCGGAACCGGAGCCGGGAGGGATTTTATTTCGATGACTTCACCGATTCCAACGCCTATATCCTGAGCTGGAACGGCGGCGCGCAGAACCCGCCACGGATCACCGGCATCGCCGACAATCCCAACGCGCCGCCGATGATCTCTTACGACTCAACGCTCCATATCGAGCAGGAGAATGTGTATCTGGCCGGCCTTCCGAACAGCGTCTTCAAGGATGCATCGAGCATCCATTATTCCGACCGTGTGCCCGGCGAGCGCTATTACTGGGGTCGGATTATCTTCCCTTACCCAACGGTCTTTACATTCTCCTGCTCGCCGGCATATGCTCCCGGAGCGCGTATCAGGCTAAGCCTGCGTCTGGCCGGCGTCACCAATACGCTTCACCGTCTGCGCCTTCTCCTGAACGGCACCAATCTTGGGGATTTTTCCATCCAGAACGCGGCCGACACGCTTGTATCGTTCGATGTTCCCGCCAGCTTTGTCATCAACGGTCGCAATCAGATCAACCTGGATATTCAGCCGCCGCCGGATACCTCACGGGAAAATTATAAAACCGCCGATGCGGTCTATCTCGATTATGTGGAACTGCACGGGCGCTGGCTTCCCACCGCGTTCGACGATGCTCCAAGGATTCGTCTCGCGGGAGATGCCCCGGCGCGCGTCGTGATGACGGGGCTTACCGCGCCTCCCGGCATCGCCATCTCACCGACATCGCGCGCGACGATCGGCGCGTCGGAGCCGGGATTTCTCTTCAGGCTGACAAGCCGGGAGTTTGATGATGTTCCGCTTCGGGAAAACCCTGGATTTATGGCGGAGCTTCCCGACAGCTTTATCTACGTGCCGCGGTTCGGCATCGGCATGATGATGGCTCGCGTCGATGGCGCCACCGGAATGCTGCGGGGGGAGAAATTTATCCCGCTCTATCCGAATAATCCCGCCGCGATGGCCGACGCCGTCGCGTTTCTGAACGATATTCCGAACGGTGATATCATCCTTGCCGGCCTTTCGGTTGGCACGTCCGATACGCCGTTCAACGACGAATTCAAGCAGAAGATGGCGGCGCTTGGAAGCCGCAATGTCGGCTCGCCGAACTTTGTGGCCGGATGGCTTTTTGCCGCGCGCAAGGGGGAGCCGGGGACGGCCGTGGAGGCCTATTCGCCGTTTTCCCAGGGGGATCCGGGCGTTACGCTGAACGCGTTTATTCCCTCACCGGCGGGAAAGAGCTATCGCGCGGCGTTTACGCTGGCCGGTCGCAACGGCGATGAGTTCCAGATCGGGACGCCGCAGGCGCCTCCGGCGCGATATCACGAGGGGGATTCGCTTCTGACCGCCGCGAACCGCGCCGATCTGCTGATCATCGTCCATCCCGCGTTCCTGGCCGAGGCCAATCGGCTGGCCGCGCATCGCCGGGCGCACGACTCGCTGGTTGTGCGGGTTGTGGATGTGAACAGGATCTACGATGAATTCAATGATGGCATCAAGCACTCCATCGCGGTTCATCGATTTATTCAGTATGCCGATTCCGTCTGGGCCGATCCGGCGCCCGGCTATGTGCTCCTGTTCGGTGATGCTTCCTGGGACGCGGCAAATCGGTTCGGCAGAACCGGCAACGCGGATTTTGTCCCTACCAACGGCATTCCCGCCAGCGATTATATCTATACCGTCGCGGTTGGCGACAGCAGCATGATGTGGCACCAGATGATCGGACGGCTTCCGGCCGCCAACGCAACCGATGCCCGCGTCATGGTGGACAAGCTGATTGAATACGATCAGATGCCGCCAGCTGCCTGGAACAAGCGATTTGTCTTTATGGCCGGTGGGTCGAGCGAGCAGGAGGTGTACGAGCATCAATCCGAAAATGAGCAGATTGCCCGCAATTATATCCTCTCGGTCTTTTTCCACGGCGATACCGCGCTTATCAAGCGGACATCTCCCAATCTCGGCCTTCCCGATCCTCCCACGTCGCTCGATCCGGTTCATGCCCGCGAGGAGATCAACAAGGGGACGATGTGGGTCAGCTTCACCGGCCACGGCGCCACCGATGTTGTCGATCTGAACTACGGCAACCCCGAGCAGTTCGACAACGGGAATAAATATTTCGTCCTTGCCACATTCTCCTGCCAGACCGGCGCGTTCGCGGAGCCTGGACTGCCGGTGCGGAACGAGCGCTTTATCGTCTATCCAGGGAAGGGAGCGGTGGCCGCGATCGGTGGGACCAGCTTTTCGTTTGCGGAACTCGACGGGCCGATGAAATCGCTGATGTATGAGTCGATGACCGAAGGGGGACATGATCGCATTATCGGCTCGGTCTTTACGCGCGCCAAGTATAATGGCGTTTTCGCGGGCTACGAAAAGGTCTGGAGCGGGACCGAGGATGGATTCAAGCGACGGAATACCCTTGCGATGTACAGCCTCCTGGGCGATCCCACGATGAAGCTTGCCTTCCGCAACTCGGTGGAACTTGCGTTTTCCGATATCCGCGTCACCGACAGCGCCGATGCCGCGCCGGTGCCGGGGGATTCGAAGATCAAGGTCCGCGCGCGACTCTGGAATTACGGCGTTCCTCCATTCCCAGAGTCGTCGGTAACGGTCACGGCGCTTGCCACGATCACCGACAAGACGCAGCATACCAGCACCGATACGATCGTTGTGAACATCGGCAGCCATGGCGATGCCGAGTTTGATCTCCCGCTCGGAAAAGAGCCGGGGGAGTATATCATCCATCTTATCGCCGATCCGGCTCGCGTGGTTCATGAGAGCTATCTGGCTGATAATGATACGGCGATTGTCCTGCGGGTGCGCGGAAATCAGCCGCTGCCGATTGAGCCGCTTCCGCTTGGCCGCGTTGCCGGTTACGATGACGTCGTGATCCGCCTTCTCAATCCGCCAGGCGGTGGCGGCGCGGAGATCGTGGTGGATACCACCGACCGTTTTGATGCGGCTTCCAGCTTCAGCAGCCGCGATGCCGGCACGATGAAGGTGGAGGAACTGACCACCACATGGACGTTCTCCATCCCGGAGCGGCTCCGCGGAGCCCGCAAATTCTGGTGGCGCGCCACATCAATATCGGGCGATCCAGCTGTGGCAAAGCTCTTTCCACTCGTCGAAACCTTTACGATCGATCCCGCCGCGGGAGTGGAATATATCCTTGGCGACAGCGCGCAGATGGCCCTGGCGCGTGTCACCAATCTGGTCAACGGACCCGCCGGCGTGGGGCCGGGAGAGCGGAGGGTGCCGATTCTCGTGATGGGAATGGGGCAGACACTCTACAGCAACGGGACGCTGGTATCGCGCGAGAATACCTCCGTGATGGTCGATGGCGCGGAATACAACGGAGGTCTTTACGATAACCTCAACATCCTCGTGCTGGATGGGGTTCATCCGGCGGCGCAGCGGGCCTATGCGTTCTACAGGAATCAGGCGGGGGCGTTTGTGAAGTTCGTGAACGATTCCGTCGCCGCCGGCCAGCGGGTCCTTCTCTGGACCAATGGAGTTTCCTTCAACGATTCCGCCGATCATATCAGCGCCCCGGTGCGCGCCGTATTGAAATCGCTCGGCAGCACCTATTCGGAGCTACTCAAATACGAGGATTCGTATGCGCTGATCGGAGGGAAGGGGATTGATGCCGCCGATGTCCATGAGGCATATGTGGACGCGGCCGCGCTTCGCGCCGATTCGGTCTCCCCGCCGTACTACGCCATCACGCGCGATACGGTTGGCGTTCCGGCCGGATCGGGGACGCTGACCGCGCCGCGGATCGGCCCGGCGACGGCATGGCGAAGCGCGCGACTGAATTTTACCGGCGCTGCATCACCCGTGGTCACGGTTTTCGGCGTCCGCCGCAACGGCGCGCGCGACTCTCTTTTCACATCCGGCGATGTCACCTCGCCGATATCTCTGGCGTCGGTCAATGTTGATAGTTTTCCCAGGCTGGAGCTGAGGGCATTCTTCCCGGAGGATTCCACCGTTCGTCTGACGCGCATTGCGGTCGATTTCGATCCGTCGCCGGAGATCGCCATCGTGCCATCGACGCTCAGGCTTGAGCATGATTCGGTGTTGCAGGGGGATAAGGGGAGCCTCTCGGCGACGGTGGTGAATCTTTCGCGGAAATATCCGGCCGCTGGTTTTCCGGTTCTGCTTACGGCTCCGGCGCAGACAACCTCCGGGGCGGTCGATTCATTTTTCATCGCGCAGCTTGCGCCGCTCGATTCGGTTCGCCATCAGTATGCGATCGCCACCGATCGGTTGAAGGGGATCAACCAGTTTCTTCTGACCGCGAACCCCATGGACCGGCCGGCCGAACCGTATCAGCAGAATAATTCGCTTCCGGCATCGCTCCGTATCGGGCTGGACAGTCTTGCGCCCACAAACACGATCTACGCCGATGATAACCGGCTGATGGATGGCGACTACACCAACCCGCGGCCGCGACTGGAAATCCGTATCTACGACAATTCATCGCTGAAGCTGAACGATTCATCGACGGTGCAGATGATTCTCGATACGGCGATCATCAAGCTCGGGATGCCGGGAACGATATTCAAGGCAACCGGAAGCGGGAACTATCGCGCCAGCTTCTACTACACGCCGCCCGATTCGCTTGCGAACGGGGATCACTCGATCGCGGTGAAGGTGGTGGATGCCAGTGGAAATGCCACCACCAGCGAGTTCACGACGTTCCGCGTGGAGCGCGATCTTCATATCCGCAACGTCGTCAACTGGCCGAACCCGTTTGCCGATAAAACCACGTTCACCTTCATGGTCAGCGGCGCCATCCGCCCGCGGTCCGGGGAGATTGCGATCTTCACGGTGGCCGGACGAAAAATCAAATCGATACGCCTTGGCCCGGCCGATGTGAACATCGGCTTCAACCGAATTGACTGGGATGGGCTGGATGATGATCATGATCGCCTGGCAAATGGCGTCTATCTCTACCGCGTCTCCGTGGATAACGGCGAGGCAAAGGAACTGGTGATAGAAAAGATCGTGGTGATGCGCTGACAGCGTCGCCGTAAGGGCCGTTCACGAACCGCCCTCCCCCCGGTATCCCTCCCCACTATCCCCGCTCGTAGAAAAAGAAAGGTACTAATATACTTGAGACACCAAGGTATTGAAACTTGATTGGTGCGAAAGGATACCCTACCTTCTCATGACCTACAACATATCAAGGAGGAAAGGATTATGGGTGGAAAAGGTGGTTCAAAGGGTGGCACGCCATCAAAGGCAGCCGCATCGAAAGCAGGGACAACACTGGCGAAAGGTGATAGCTCAAAGAAGGTAATGACTGAAGCGGCTAAGACTCTTGCCAAGGTGCCAGACAAGAAGAAGTAATGTAACAGGAAGGGGGAATCAGAGATCAGTCTGATTCCTCTTCTTCGTTTTCATCATCCTGGATATCATTATCAACAAGAAATTTATTTAAAGGTCGTTTTTGTTTCTGATCTTTCAGGGCTTTTGGAAGGTCAGGAGATTTGGTGTCCAGCTTATGTTCGATAGGATTGGAAGCTATAGGATGGTGATCTTCTGATATGAATTCTTCGAAGGTCTTGACATGGTGACTGGTTCTCATAATGAAAAAAGGTTTCCTGTATATATACAAGAAAACAGAAACAATTATGAACAGCAAGATCGAGATTGGAGATTTGGTTACATGGAAGAACGGTAGGTTAATGGTGGTAGAAAAGGATTGTTATGGCTATTGGCAATGTGCATGGATAGACAGGGGCAAGCTCGGTCGAGAAATACTTCCCGAAGCCGAGCTAATAAAAGTCCAGCTTGCCGATCCAGAATCAACATTACACTACGACTATTGTAATACGATTGAAATAGAAGAATATGATGAGTTGAAGATCCTCAAACTCAAATTGCAGAATAAGGCAAATACGATATCAATCCTCAAGAACCTTGACTACTACCTTGACCATCTCCTTGACTCTCAAAGTCTTCGATCAATCCCTTAATTTTATCAGATACATTAGCCAGTATAGCCGTATCGTCCATATTTTCAATCCCTTTAAGGAGAAAATTTATTATTGAAATCAAAATTTCTTTTTCTTCTTTGGCGTTTTGTTCTAATTTAAAAATCCTCTTGCCATAGGTTTCGAGTCTCTTATTAATTTCGGATTCCATGATACACCTTTATTTCGTTTATTCTAATAGTATGCCAGCCATATCGAAAACGAATGACCATTATGTTTTCGATTTTCCTATCATCTCAGCCACGGGATCAAGCAGGGCACCTGGAGTTGTCTTCAGCAATTTGGCAAGGAGAAGAATAGTTCTGAGACTCGGTTGCCTTTTCCCAAGTTCCAATTTTGAGACATACGAAGGATCAAGTTCGTTGCTGGCTGCCAGATCAAGCTGAAGCAATCCGAGTTCCAGTCTTCGCTTTCGGATCACCATTGCAAAGGCTTGTTCAGGTGTGACAGGTTCTTCGGGCTTGGTTCTCTTTGACATACCCTGAAGCTACCCACCAGTATTGACGGTCTAAAGGACTGACAGTCCTTTTTCAAATCTTCTTCGTATATTCCACCATCAACACAATCCGTACACATTATTGGCAAGAACGATGGTGGAAATGTCAAGAGGGCCATTCAGAGGGATTTATGCTGAGATAGCCAGAGAAAAAGGAATATCCAGGCAGGCAATCCAGAAGGGAGTTCGACAAAAACGACCTGACATACTTCAACTGGTGGCGGAGAAGATAGAGGAGAGAAAAAGAAAAATTGACCACTACAACAGAACCATAGAATCGATCCGAATCTCACCAATCAAAAGAAGAAACGACGAAAAGGGAACCACCGAAATGGTTCCCTTTTTCGTTGATGACAACGATCCATGAATGTTGGCTATCCTTCCCGAAGGGTTACAGTAATCCGACCTTTCCCCGGAATTTGCCGAGCAATCTTCTCGGCCTTCTCTTTCTCCTGTAAGGCTGCCAGTTCTTTCTTTTGCTTTCCCTTCAGATCATCGACAGCCGAACTATAATGCCATTCGTTCGGATACGTGATAACGACATTATGGCCCATCACCTTCCCTGACGTGGCACCACCGAGATATTCACCAAAGGAATCGAATGCCCTATCCTTGACTTGATCAATGGATGTCTTGATAGCATATTCCATTTGCTTCAGGTAGATGTATAAAGTCCTTGAATCTGTCTGCTCCAGGTTGAGTTCGATAAACTTCCGCACAGCTTCTTCGATACCAGCTTTGCCGATCAGAGTTGTATGATCGGTATCCATACAGTCATTCAATGAAACGATCTCATAGTCTTCGGAAATCATAATATTCTCCAATAGAAATAATTAATAGTATTTGATCACCCGATATGTAGTGATCTTCGGAACCCTTTGGATCTTGCCAAACTGGTTGACAATCGAAAACTCGGTAGACTTTGTCCAATTGCCAGTTTTGTCGTACTCATAATCCCATTCGGTTGTTTCCTCCAAGATGTGAGGATCGTCATTCGTGATCCGATAATACTCCTGGTGAATGACATCCCCGTTCTGATTATACTTGTAGTCGTAGCCTCTTCCTTTGGAATCAAAGTAGAGCTTCTTTGAGGTGGTCAAACCACTGTCATTGTAGGTATACTGAATGGTGGTATCACCGTTGCCCCAACGGTAGTGCCGGAATCTCTGCCAGAACATCTTTCCTTGATTATCATAGTCATATTCCTCACCCCGAACCTTATTGCCCTCGGCATTATAGTCAATACGATTCCAGATGTACTTTTCTACCGGGATACTGGTATCCTTCTTAGCAATTATTCCTTCATGATATTCATCATATTCTTCATCCACATTCCCGGATCTATACCAACTATACTTGCTCCAATCATTGGCAATCGTTTTCGTTCGGAGATTACCGGCAGGATCATAAACATCATGTTGGATTTCACGGCCACTGCTATTATAGGTTATCACATATTTCTCAGTGAGTTCACTTCCCTTGGGATTGATATCATAGAATGATCCTTGAGCCTTATCCTTCGGGTATTCCCAGACAGCTTTCCATACGGGCCGATCATTACGATAATCCAAAACGGTTACCAGAAACCCATCCTTCGTGTAGTTCCGCGATTCCTGCTTCGAACGTTTGTCTTCAATCCAGGTCTCAAACTTCGAGGAATAGGTTGATTCTGACTCCTCCACTGACTTCACCTTGCCAACCAGCCCGTCATTCTCCCAATCTGTTGGGATCTGGCTGTATGCCGAATGAAGGCCAGAAAGAAGAAGGATGCCACACCGCATAGCGAATACTGAGTTCCGAACCATAGAGCCTACCCCGTGTTTTATGGAACAAATGGATATGATGGATGGGGGGATACGAACATACTGAAAAGTAGGATACTTGCCTATAGACAAGAAAGACGAGACTCAGGGCCAATAGTTTCAGGCCATGTCTCGACCAGTAAACCCCTTGAAGATTCCGACCGGGACGGAGATCACCCCGGAACTTGCCTTTGCTGTTGTATTACGGGAAAGGAGGATGGCACTTGGCCTGACTCAAGCTGATCTGGAGGATGATGATAGTATGGATCATTCCTACATATCGAGACTGGAAAGGGGGGAACGGCAGGTGTGTCTACGGGGGATCATTTCACTCGCAGGAAAACTCCAGATGCGACCAGAAGAACTGTTGGCGGAGGTGATTAATAGGATAGAGAGTCCTATCAATAGGAATATGGTAGGTTGACAATTGCCCTAACTCACTGTGGTGTATTACTCTTGGCTAGTTTTTTGAAATCGCCAAAAATTAGCTGCCCACACACATAGATTAACGCAATCCCAGCAATCAGAATATAAATTTTCATACCCTCCAACTTGATTTTGATATCAGATGTAAACGTACTCGCCATCAAAAGTCCACCGGCAAT
>JBDSJW010000129.1:0-19755 GCA_039917235.1 Kapaibacterium sp. (SeqCode)
GTGGGGGGATATTATTTCAATGCAAGGAGCGTTCGGACCGGTTTTCTACGGCGCTGGAGTCTCTCCGCCAGGGCATGGCGGCCGATGGAGGAGCCGCAGGACTTTGCGCTGATCGGATCGATCGCGACCAGCGCGCGCAGCATCTTTGTCGCGGGTGCGGGGAAGGGGGGAGGTTTGATCAAACGCTTTGACAGGGATCACGATACATGGAAGCCGATGCCGGGCGTAAGCCTCTGGTTTTTCAATGATCCCAGCATTCCGCTTGCTGTCGATGGCCCCAATCTCTATGTCGGTGGCGTCGGGTCGGTGGGGGATTCCGGCGTTGGAGGGATTGCCATGTGGAATGAGACCACCGGCCGGTGGAGGGGGCTTGGCTCAGGAATCAACAGAGGGGCGGAACAGGGGATTGAGACGATCCTCGCTGATTCGGGAAGTGTCTACATCGGCGGTCGATTCCTCACGGTCGATGGCGTGGATGCCGTCAACGTTGCCCGGTGGGATCGCGCAACATCCAGCTGGTCGCCCCTTGATGGGGGAACCGACGGGGAGGTGGGAGGGATGCTGCTGCGTGATGGCGATCTCTATATCGCCGGGAACTTTACGCATGCCGGCGATAGCCTTATCAGAGATATCGCCCGATGGAACCGGACCACGGGCCGCTGGAACTCCGTATCGAGCCTCCATGGCCGGGGGGAGTATTTCCCGATCGGCTCCATCCGGGCAATGGCTGCCACCCCTGACGGCATCTACATCGGCGGGACGCTGAACTCGATCGAGGATCGGTTTATCGGTGGTCTCTGCCGTTTCAACCTCCCGGATGGGACGCTCACGCAGATGGTCAACTCCGTCGGCGGGAATGGCCCATCCGGATCGGTGAATATGTTGCTGGCCGCTGGTGGCCGGCTTTATCTGGGGGGGGATTTTGGCGCGCTCGGCCAGGTGGCGGCCGTAAGGGTCGGCGTTAGGACTTCCACGGGATGGAGCGCGCTGGGGGGCGGACTTCCGGCGGGGGATGTGCTTGCGCTGGCGGCCGCCCCTGATGGAAGCGTCTACGCCGGCGGTACGCTGCGGATGATCGGCACCGATACGGCCAACCATATCGAGCGGTGGGATTCCACGGCGGGGCGATGGCTCCGTATCGCTGATGGGATCGACGGGGATGTGTCTGCCATGGCGATCTTCAAGGGGGAACTTTACGCCGCCGGATCGTTTACGGTAATCAACGGAGCCTCGTTTCTGCATATCGCGCGGTGGGACGGCACAAACTGGAATCCGCTCCCCGGCGGCGGCACAAGCGATGTCGTCAGCGCGCTTGCGGCGGATAGCGACTATCTCTACGTTGCCGGGGCATTTACCACGGCTGGCGGTCTTGTCTCTTCGGGCATCGCGCGTTTTGACGGCATCGGCTGGTCAACGGCCGGGGGAGTGGCGGGGGAGAACGAGTATGTTCGCGCGGTTGCGGTGTATGATGGTGATGTCTATATCGGCGGGAGCTTTGCCTCCGTGGGTGGGGTCGCAGCCGCGGGAATTGCGCGACTGCACGGGGGCGTCTGGTATCCGTTTGGCGCGGGGATCGCCAGCGGGACCACTGCGGCGCTTGCGGCTGGCGGCGGCCACCTCTATGCTGGCGGAAATTTTACGATGGCGGGGGATAAGTCCATCGCTCGCCTTGCCGAGTGGAGCGGGGGAGCGTGGCATCCTCTCGGCAGTGGGGTCAACGGCGCGGTAAGCTCCCTGGCGCTTCTGGGGGATGATCTTTATATCGGCGGATCGTTCTCCGCCGCCGGTGGTCTTCCATCGGTTCAGCTTGCCCGCTGGAGCGTTTCAGGGGAGGCATTCGTCCCTTCTCCCGCGCGTTCCGGGCTCTCTCTGCTGGGGGCGGTACGGCCCAATCCCTGCTCCGGCACGCCATCCATTCCTTTCACCATGCCATCGCGCGGGCATGTCTCCATCACCATCGTTACCACGCTCGGAACCGAGGTGGCAACGATCCTTGATGATAACCTCGACGCCGGGGAATACGCCGCGGGCTGGAATGCCACCGATCTCCCATGCGGCATCTATTTCTGCCGACTGATCGCGGGAGAGCATCATGAGACAACGCGGCTGGTAGTGGCCCGCTGATTTCCCCCCGGCATGCCGGAAGCCCTCCGCGCATTCAATCAATTGTACGAGCCGGCAGCGTTCAGCGTCCGGTCAGCCGCTGGATCACCTCGTGGAGTTTGTTGAAGCCGACCGGCTTTGTCACGTGATCGATAAAGCCCGCGTCCTTGCTCTTCTGGATATCCTCCTCCATCCCGAACCCGCTCAGCGCAATTCCCTTGATATCGTAGTTCGCGTGGAGCGTCCGCATCAGATCCAGACCGCTTCCATCGGGGAGGCCGATATCGCTGACCATCAGATCGAACGTCTTCCGTCCGGCCAGATCAAGGGCGGACTGGACGCTGTGGGCCGTATCGACCTGATAGCCACGGCGTTCCAGGAGGATCTGCATCACCTTGCTGGTATCGAGATGGTCATCCACCAGCAGGATGCGGATCGGCAGCAGCTCCTGCTGTTCAAGCGGTATCGACTGCGGCGCCGGTGATGCAGTGTTCGTGGCATCAACAGCCTTCAGGCGCACGATAAACGTCGCCCCCTGATCCTTCCCCAGGCTCGCGGCCTCCAGCGCGCCGCCGTGCATATCCACCAGTGCCTTTGTTATCGCAAGCCCAAGCCCCAGGCCACCGAACTGGCGTGTGATGCTCTGCTCTCCCTGCTCAAACGCATCGAAGATGCGAGGGAGGATATGAGCCTCGATGCCGATGCCGCTGTCGATAATGGAGATCACCAGCTCATCCGGGCCGGAGTTTCCGGTGCGGATGACAAGCTCGCCGCCGTCCGGGGTGAACTTTACGGAGTTCTTGATAAGATTCCAGAACACCTGCTGAAGGCGGGCGGTATCGGCATGGACGTGATGCCGTTCGGCGCTCAGATCCATCATTACTCTCATCTTCTTTTCGCTGATATCGGCCTGGCAGATCTCCAGCACATTTCGCAGAAGGGAGTGGGCATCAACCGCTTCCAGGTTGATCTGGAGCTTCTCCTGTACAATGCGCGTCAGGTCCAGAAGATCGTCGATCAGGCGTGCCTCCAGCTCCACGTTGCGTTGGATGATCTCGATATAGGTGGCAGCGCGATCCGGCATGCCGGTTTCATCATGGAGTGCCTGGACGGCCGTGAGCACCGGGGTCAGCGGGGTTCGCAGCTCGTGACTGAGGACCGCGAGGAATTGATCCTTTGCGCGATCCGCCGCCTCCGCCGTCTCTTTTGCCCGCTGCAGTTCCTGCTCGGCGTGCTTCCGCTGCGTGATATCGGAGATGATGCAGACGCATCCCTCCCCCTCCCCCTTCTCGCTGTAGATCGGGTCGGAGCTGATCTGAAGCCAGCTCTCCCCCCGGAGAAAATCGGATGAGCTGCGCTGCCGCAGTTGGGCCGGGTCCGTGCATGGAAGGTGGCAGATTCCCTCGTTGTCGGGATCGAAAAGATCGGCGCATGTTGAGCCGATGATCTCATCATGCGATTTCCCCAGGATACGTCTCCACGCATCGTTGCACTGGAGCACCACCCCATTGCCGCCTATCAGCGCAACGCCATCGCCGATGGCGTTGAACGTGGTCTGCCACTGCCGCGCGGAGAGTTGCAGATCCTCCTCCGCCTTCCGCACGCGAAGCAGCGCCTGCACCGTGGCAATCAGCACCTCCGGCTCCAGCGGCCCGGCCAGATATCCATCGGCCCCGCCATCCAGCCCGCGCACCCTGTCCCGGTCGCGGATGAACGATGCGGACATCATCAGCACCGGGATGTTCGCGGTGGCGGGGGTGGACTTGATGCGGCGGCAGACCTCGAAGCCGTTAATATCGGGAAGGTTGATATCGAGCAGGATGATCTGCGGCGGCTCCTCCGATACCACATCGAGCGCGGAGTGGCCGGTTGCGGCCTCCCTGACCTGGAACCCGGCAAGCTGGAGTATGCGGCTGATGGCATAGCGGCCGGCGTCGTTGTCATCGACGTTGAGAACTGTTGGCGTTGACATAATCTGGCACTTATGAGAGAGAACAGCGTGCGCGATTGCGGAAGCCTGTTGCCGTACCGGCCGGGAGACTGCCGGGATACGCTGCCGCCGTCGGAGCTATCGTTCCAGGGAGCTTGGCGTGATATCACGGTCCTGTGCATCGAGTACCCGCTCGATGGTGGAAAGGATCGCCTCGCGGGAGACATCGTTTTTGGAAAGGATCGCCGTCGCGTTCTGATTCAGGCGATTCCGTTCCATATCGGTCAATTCCTTTGATGTAAAAATAATCACCGGGATATCCTTGATGGACGGATCTTCCTTGAGCCGTTCGAGGATATCGAATCCTGTCATGCCGGGCATTACGAGATCGAGGATGATGATATCGGGATGTTCCTCGCGGGCTCTCATCAGCCCCTCAGAGCCGCCATTTGCTTCGCTGACAATATAGTTCGTGTTCAGAAGATTCTGCCTGATTATGTATCGCGACACCTCTTCATCGTCGATCGAAAGGACCATCCGGAATTTCCGCTCGGCGGTTTCCCGGTTGGTGTGCCGTTTCAGCACCACGGTCGCCCTGGCTCCCGCGGGCGTGTAGATCCTGGGAATCAGCAGCGAGAAGGAGGAGCCGACGCCGACCGTGCTCTCCACGGAGAGTTCTCCGCCGATCAATTCCGCCAGTTTGCGCGAGAGCGGAAGCCCCAGGCCGGTCCCCTTCACACGGTGCTGGAGGCGATTCTCAACCTGGGTGAATTCCTGGAAGATGTTCTCAAGATGCTCCGGCGGGATTCCGATGCCGGTATCGTCCACCTTGAAGAGCATCAGATCCTTTTCCGGGATATGGAACGCCGAAACCCGCACCTCACCGGCGTCCGTGAACTTGAGGGCATTGGAGACAAGGTTTCGCAGAATCTGCGCCACTTTCCCCTCATCCCCCATCACTGGCGGCAGATTTGTGCCGGTGTCGATCGCAAGGTTTACCGCCTCGTTCATCAGCAGCGGGCGGAGCATTCCTCGAAGCGCGCCGAGCAGATCCAGGATGCGGAACTCGGCAGCGTTGACATCGATCTTCCCGGCCTCCACTTTCGCCAGATCGAGCAGATCGTTCACCAGCTCCGAAAGCGCCTCGGCCCCCTTGCGGATAAACGTGACCTGCTTTTCCTGCTCGGCGGTCAGGTCACCATCGGCACGATCCAGCAGGAGGCGGGAGAGGGCCAGAATTGAGTTAAGGGGGGTCCGGAACTCATGGCTCATATTGGAGAGAAAGCGGGACTTCAGATCATCCGCCCGGCGGAGATGTTCGGCGTTCTGATCCAGCTCCGCGTAGAGCGCCACTACTCCCCGGTTTGTATCCTCCAGCTCATCGTTCAGGCGGGCCAGCTCCTCCTGGCGCCGGTTCAGCTCCTCCAGGGTTGCCAGCAACTCCTGGTTCTGCCGCTGCACCTCCTGCATCGGCATCTCCGGGAGGGCGCGGGCAAGACTGCCGGCGATCTCCAGAAGCTCCTGACTGGTGACGGGTTCGGCGCGGTTCGGCAGCTTCTTCGCCAGCTCCACGGTCGTTCCCTCACCAGGGGTTGAATCGATCGTCATCTCATCCATCAACCGCCGGGTGCCGATAATGCCGATCCCCATGCCGGTTCTGGACTGATAGCGCCCGGAGAGAATCCGTTTCAGGTCATCGATGCCGGGGCCTCGATCGCTTACCCTGATCATAAGCATCTGATTGGGGAGATCGCCGGCGATCTCGAACTCCACTTTCCCGCCGCCGCCGTAGACAAAGGCGTTGCGGGCGATCTCCGATACCGCCGTGGAAATCCTTGTGCGGTCATGCACATCGAAGCCGAGAAGCTCCGCAATCTGGCGGGTTCGCCGCCGGGCCACCACGACATCCATTTCCTCGGTGATGTTCACGGTGATAATCGGGATCTTCATGCTTCTCCAGTGCTTCGTGATTCGATCGGCGCCATGCTCATGGTATCTCCCTTGCCACCACCACGGTGGCATCATCCCGTCCCCGGCTCCAGTCCCGATAGAGCACCCCGGCGATTACGCTCGGATGCTGTGCCGACAATCCGGGATAGCTGTTCAGATTCCAGTGCGTTCCCACGCCGTCGGAGTGCATGATCAGGAGCGCATCATCGGGCCAGGGATAGGAGAACTGCTGAAATCTTCTGACCGTATGCCCCATAATCCCGTTATGGGAGATCATCCGGTAGACCTTCTCATCGCTCTGAACAAGGCCGACGATATTGCCGATGCCCGTATAGTTGATCTGCCGCCGTTCGGGATCGATCTCCGCCAGAGCAAGCGCCGCGCCACGCGTATGCGTCATGGCGCCGTGCATCGCTTCCATGATCTCCTGAAGGCTTTCGCCGACGTTCTCTTGAAACGCTCCGATCGCCTCGCGCGCGGCCATCTCCGCCATCGGCCCATGGCCCAAGCCATCCACCACCAGCACCAGTTGTCTGCCGGGCTCGCAATGGGTTGCCCAGCTATCGCCGCATGCGGTCTCTCCGGTCAGTGGAACGTTGATGCCCGACACATCCAGGTAACGGGGATGTTCCATGCCTCCGTTGCGAAATCGCGCGACAAGCGCCGTTCCTTTTCCGGGAACGGTATGGATATCCCATTGATCGGCCACCCTGACGATGGCACCCAGCCCATTGCCGGGGCTTCCGGCGGTGGAGAATCCATCGGCCAGGCAGCGGTCAAGATCCTCCATGCCCGGCCCCTTGTCCAGCGATAGTATCTCCATGCCTGGGTTCATGCCGGAGAGGGGAGTGATAAGAATCTCTCCTCCTCCGGCGTGCTTGATCAGGTTGGTCCCCATCTCCATCACCGCTATCGCGGCGCGGCCGGCCGTGGTTTCATCGAACCCGGTATCGCGGGCCATGCTGCGGCTGATGCGCCGTGCCTCGGCAACCTGGCTGGCATCCTGAATGAGAAGCGATATGCTTGTCACCATGTCAGCGCCCCTTCCATCGAGTAATCGCTATACGAGTTCCCTCACCCACGCGGGACTCGATTGTGAACTCGTTGGAAAGGCGTTTTGCGCCGCTCAGCCCCAGCCCAAGCCCCCCGCCGGATGTATATCCGTCGGTCATGGCAAGGTTGATATCCGCAATCCCCGGCCCGTTATCCTCGAACGTAATCCGCAGGCCGATGCGGGAGTTCTCCTCCAGCACCTCCACCAGGGTGGTTCCGCCCAGGCCGTAATCGAGGGTATTGCGGGCCAGCTCGCTTGCGGCCGTGACGATCTTCGTCTGATCGACCAGGCCAAATCCCAACTCCACCGCGAGCGCCCTGACCATCTGGCGGACGCGCACGATATCGTCGGACGCTCTCACCTGCATCAGTTCATCCCGTATTACCGGCATCGGCGCCATCCTCCCCACTCAGCGACGTTGTCAGGAATTCCATCCCCTTCTCGACGTTGAGCGCCGTATAGACGCCTTTCAACGAAAGCCCCAGCTCCACAAGCGTGATCGCGACGGACGGCTGCATCCCCACCACGACGGTCATTGCATCAAGCACGCGGGACATTGCCGCGATATTGGCGAGCATCCGGCCGATGAACGAGTCGACGATTTCAAGCGTCGAGATGTCGATCAGCACGGCGCGTGCCTTATGCTCCACAATCTGGTTGGTCAGATCATCCTGAAGCGTCATCGCCAGGCGATCGTGCATATCTACCTGGACGGTTACCAGCAGGTAACGGCCCATCTTCAGTATCGGTATTCGCTCCACGATGCCTCCTATGAACGGCCTTTGATGCTGACAACCATCATTCCGCTCCGCTGAAGCGCAAGCGCGAATGCATCGGCAAGGGTTGCCTTTGTGATGACATCTCCCAGATCCACGCCGAGGTGGACAATCGTCTGGGCGATCTGCGGGCGGATGCCGCTGATAATGCAGTCCGCTCCCATCAGCCTGGCCGCGGCAACGGTTTTCAAGAGATGCTGCGCCACCAGCGTATCGACGGTCGGCACGCCGGTGATATCGATAATGGCGATGGCCGCGCCCGACTTCACGATCGCCTGTAGAAGGCTTTCCATTACCACCTGCGTCCGCGCGCTGTCCAGCGTGCCGATCAGCGGAAGGGCCAGCACATTTTCCCAGAGCGAAACCACCGGCGTGGAGAGCTCCATCAGCTCCTGCTGCTGCCGGAATATCACTTCCTCGCGTCCCTTCTGATAGACCTCCATGGTGAAGAGCCCCAGCCGGTCCAGAACCTCGTTGACGGTCCATCCCTCGGATGCCACCGCGTCGACGTCATCACCAATCTCGGCGCGGAGGCGGGTCAGGATCGGTTGCTTCAGGGAGAAGACAAACATCGCCGTTTCCGACGGCGTAAAGCCCTTCTTTGCACGGCTCCGGGATACGGCGGCCAGCACTTCGCGGGCCGCATCCCACTTCTCGCTTCGAAGATCCGTGAGGTTGCCGGCGGCGGCTTCCACGAACGCATTCAGGAACTCGGTGGACTGCTCGGTGATATCCCCTTCGCGCATGGCTCCGCGACGCGATGCCATGCTCTCCAACTGCTGCCTTGTCCAGTCGGTCAGAATATCCGCCTTATATTTTGCCAGGATGTCCGGGATCTTGCTGGTACCGGTCTGTGCCATGTCTTCTCCTTGAGCGATATCTCTAATGAATGGGTCTATGATGAAAATCGTTGGCGGATCGTTTCCGGGGATAGTATCCCGGCCATCCTAGCCGCGGTATCGGATAAGCGGATGGCCTCAATATGAGGCTGCCAATCGCGCAGATCCGGCGCAACATAAAAGCTTCCGGCGTGAAGCCCGGAAGGATTTTCCCGGGATGGAATTTGTTCGTCGTGGGCCACGGCCAATCCCATATCACGGATACGGGAAATAATGTGCATGAATATTATTGAAGGACCCTGACGATGACTTCCTGAAGTTTTCGGAAATCCACGGGTTTGGTAAGATGTTCGGAGAACCCCACATCCCGGCTCTGCCGGATATCCTCCTCCATGCCGAATCCGCTCAGCGCGATTCCCCTGAGCATTATCCCGCGCGATCGGAGCTCCCGCATCAGCTCCAGCCCGCTTCCGTCCGGAAGGCCGATATCGCTGATCAGAAGGTCGAACTCTCCCTGTGCCGCCGCCTCGATTCCCGACCGCATTGTGGCGGCCGTTGCCACCTGATAGCCGTGGCGCCGCAGAAGCATCCCCATCACATGGACGGTGTCGGCGTGGTCATCAACCAGCAGAATCCTGACCGGGAGCGCTTCAACGGCTGGCCGGCTGGGGGATTCCTTCACCGATTCCGTCGGTATTCTGAGCGTGAGCGTCGATCCACGATTCTGCCCCTCGCTTGAGGCCTCCAGCGAGCCGGAGTGCATTTCGGCGAGCGAGCGGCTGATCGCCAGCCCAAGCCCCAGCCCGCCGAACCGCCGTGTCACCTTTCGCTCCCCCTGTTCAAATGCGTTGAAGATCCTCGGCAGCACAGTGGGATTGATGCCGATGCCGGTATCGGTAACGTCTATCCGCAGAATTCCATCCCCCTCGTTGGATGTTCGTATCGTCACCGTTCCGCCGGATGGGGTGAACTTGACGGCGTTCTGCACCAGGTTCCAGATGATCTGCTGAAGCCGCGCGGAATCCGCGCGCGCATGATGACGCGGGGCGTCCAGTTCCACGATTGCGTGGAGGTGTTTGTCGTGGAGATCGTTCTGATAGATCTGCACGACATTGCGGACCAGCGTGTGCGCGTCCACGACGGCCAGGTTCAGCTGAAGCTTCCCCCGCTCGATCCTCGTCAGGTCCAGAAGGTCATCGATCAGCCTTGCCTCCAGCTCGACGTTCCGGTGGATTACCTCCATGTAATCCCGCACGCCGGGGGAGAGATCGGGTTCATCCATCAGGAGCTGCGCCGCCGTGAGCACCGGCGTCAGCGGGGTTCGGAGCTCATGGCTCAGCACGGCCAGGAAGTGGTCCTTGGCGTTGCTGGCGGCCTCCGCCCGTTCCTTGGCAATGCTCAGTTCCTCCTCCGTCCGCTTCTGGTCATCAATATCGGTCGATGTCCCTATCCACTGCGTGATCTCCCCCCGCTCATCCCTGATCGGGATGGCGCGGAGCAGATGCCATCGGTAGGCTCCGTCCGCATGCCGCCGGAACCGGCACTCGAATTCGTACACGGTTCCCTGCCGGATGGAAACGGCCCATCGATCAAGCCGCTCCCGCATATCCTCGGGATGGATTACGCCGGTCCGGTCGAATCCGGCCCCCGTATCCAGGGGGATGCCGGTGTAATCATACCAGCGCTGGTTGAGATAGTCGGTCATGCCGTCGGGACCGGCCGTCCAGACAATCTGCGGCATCGATTCGGCCAGCCATCGGTAGCGCATTTCGCTGGCTTCCACCGCGCTGCGCGCCTCCCGTTCCCGTTCCAGAAGCTCGGCCCGTTCCCGCTCCGCGTTGTGCCGCTGCGTCACATCGTGGAACACCAGCACCACACCGGACATCGTGCCCTGATGATCGCGGATCGGCGCCGCGCTGTCGTCAATCGGCAGGAGGGCTCCATCACGCGCTATCAGCAGCGTGTGATTGGCGAGCGTCACGATATCGCCGTTTTCAATCACCTTTGCCACCGGGTTCTCCACGACGGCGCCGGTTGCCTCGTTCACGATGCGGAATACATCCTCCAGACTTTCTCCAAGCGCGTCAGGCAGGGGCCATCCGGTCATCATCTCCGCCACGGGGTTCATAAAGGTGATGTTCCCCGTCGTATCGGTTGCGATCACCGCATCGCCGATGCTGGAAAGCGTCACCTCAAACCATTCCTTCTGCTCCCACGCCTGTCTGTGAAGCCTCGCGTTCTCCACGGCGACGCTGGCACGGCGGGCCAGGTCGGTTGCAAGTTCCAGATCGCCGGCGTCGAAATACTTTCCGGCGGCTGACTGCACAAGGGTGATGGCGCCGATCCGTTCCCCGCGAACCTGAAGCGGAACGATGATCACCGATGAGAACCCGATGTGCCTGAGCAGCTCCAGCTCCTCCGGCGATCGGGCGCCGAACGCCAGCATCTCGTCGGTGATCAGCGGATAGAACTCCGCCTTCCCGGTGCGGATCACATTCGCAACGCCGGTCCGCCCGTCGGGATCGGCGGGGAAGCGCCGCATAAGCTCCTTCGCCAGCTCGATTCGTTCCGGGTCCACGTGGGAGACCGCCAGGCGTTTCACCGAGCCGTCGGGGTCGAGCATATCCACGGCGCTCCACTCGGCGATGGTGGGGACAGCCAGGCGGGAGACGCTCTGGAGGGTGGTTTCGTAATCGAGCGAGGATGCCAGCAGCTCGCTTGCCTCCGCCAGAAATCGCATCCGCTCGCTGGCCCGCTGGCGTTCGGTGATGTCGCGGAAGATGTTGATGATAAGCAGTACTGTCCCATCGTCCGCGAACACCGGCGAGGCGCTTACCACGGACCATCGTTCCTCTCCGGTTGCCACAATTCTGAACCGGAAGATCCTCTCGACGCTTCTGGCCTCCAGAAGCGCGGTGCGGCCGGGAAGCTCGGCGGGGGAGATGGGGGAGCCGGATTCATCCATCAGGATAAACCTGCCCATCACCTCGGCGATTGGGGCATCCATGAACGCCTCCGCCGATGAATATCCCGTCAGATGCGCGGCGGCATCGTTGGCGTAGATCAGCCGTCCGTTCCGGTCCTGCGCGGTAACCCCGTCGGCAATCCCCTGAAGGATCACCCCCAGCTCATTCCGCGAGTGCCGGAGTTCCGCCTCGAAGCGCTTCCGGTCGATATAGGAGAGATAAGGGATTCCATCCGTCCGGCTTCCGGTCTCCTCTGTCGGCATGCAGCAGAGGGTGAACCGGACAAGCTCCGTCAGCGTCGCGGGATCGTCCTGCACCACATGCCAGCGATCGCCAAAATTCCCCTCGCGGGCAATCATCCCCCGAACCTCACTGATACGCTCGGTGCCGACCGCCAGGATCAATGCGGCATGGGGGAATGCACGATGGGCCTTCTCCGCCTCCGCCATCAGATCATCGGCCCGGATGCCGGAGATGATGGCCGCGGCGCGGTGTGTGCCGGCCTTATGCTCCTTCCGGATCTCATCAATCGTCCCACTGGCATATATGCCGCTCCCCCCCGTCGCGAGCAGATCGCCGACGGCCGTGGCGCTTTCGTTGGCGGCGCCTTCCAGCAGGAGAATGAGGTTTATAGACATTACTGTTTACAGCTGATGGATCCGCGCATTATTTCGCCATTGTCGGACTTTTCGATACGAAACGGCCTGCTTTCTTACTGCACGGTCCCGGGGGCCTTCCGTATCGCATGGAAAGTTCCGGGGAGCATTCAGCGGTTTGAAACGTGGGAAATATCGATGATAACGACACAATAAGCTCTGCCGTGCGGCCATTATATATGGCGCAAGACGGAATATTCAGCAAAAACCTTGCCTGAACTTCGGTGGGGGAGTCGGGGCGCGTTTCAAACGCGCCTTTCTTAAAAACAGGGACAGGGCGGGTTTGAAACCCGCCCCGACGACTGTCGATGATGTTCGACGATCTGTGATGATCGCTGATAACTGTCGATGATGTTCGACGATCTGTGATTCGCTGACAACTGTCGATGATGTTCGACGATCTCCGACAGTCTTCAGCAATTTTCGGTCAGCCGACTCCTTCCAGACGATCTTCAAGCTCGTCGCAGATGGAGCGTAGGTCCTCCAGTGTGTTCTCACCGGGGGTCCAGAATCCCCGCTCGTTTGCCTCCAGAAGCCGGCGGACCATCCCGGAATAGGCGTGGATGTTCAGCCCTTCCATGCGGTGCCGCACGGTCTCATCAGCCACGTAGGTGCCGTGGATTGCCTCGTAGACCCATGGATCGACCGCGCCGGCCGTGGCGCTGAAGCCGAAGGTGTAATCAAGCCGCTTCCTGATCTCCTCCACCCCCTGATAGCCGTGACTCAGCATCCCCTCGAACCATTTCGGGTTCAGGAGCTTGGTCCGAACCTCCAGGCGGATCGTCGCCTCAAGCGTCCGCACCTTTCCGCGGGCGGTTGTGGTATCGGCCACCAGCGGGGTGGGGCGTCTGCCGCTGCGGCGCTCCACAACGTTGGTGAAGCCGCCGAGATATTCGAAGTAATGATCAACATCGGTGATCCCGACTTCGCTGGAATCCAGGTTCTGGAACGTGGTATCGATTCCCGATGCAAGCTCCTCGAAGATCCTCCGCGATTCCCGCGACCCGAAACTCCTCCCATACGCGAACGATTTCCTCCGCGTGAAGACCTCCGCCAGATCATCAGCCGTCCGCCATGCCGACATCGCCACCGTGTGGTCCACGTTGGTGCCGTAGGCGCCCGCCGCGTTGGAGAAGATGCGCGTGGTTGCCTCATCGCCGGTAAGCCCAAGCCGCTCGGTCATCTCCCGGCAGCGGCTTCGGATGAAGTTCATCTCCTCCGGCTCATCCAGCGACGCGGCCAGCCGGATGGCGTCGTCAAGGATTTCAATCTGGAGGCCGAAAATGTCGCGAAAGATGCCGCTTGCCTGGATCGTTACATCGATTCTGGGACGGCCGAGCTTCTCCAGCGGGATTACCCTGAGGCGGGAGACGCGGCCGATCGAGTTCGGCTCCGGCTCGATGCCGATCAGCGCAAAGACCTGCGCTATCGCCTCCCCCTGCGTCTTGATGGTATCAAGACCCCAGAGGACCATGCCGATGCTTCTGGGAAGCTGGCCGGTCTCCTCAAGGTTCTTCCGAAGCATCATCTCGACCACCCGCTTGCCGTTGCGGAGCGCCATCGGCGATGGGATCGCCGCCGGATCGAGCGAGTGGATGTTCCGTCCCGAGGGGAGCACTTCCGGGTTGCGAACCGGATCGCCGCCGATGGCCGCGGTGATATACCCTCCCGACATCCCCCGGAGCAGCGCGTCGAACTCCCGATGTTCGGAGGCCCGCCCGGCGATCGCCAGCAGATACTCCATCGTCGCGCGGAGGGGAGCGCTTCTGGCCGGCAGTCCCGACCGGCTCGCTACTACTTTCGCGCTCCGGACTATCCGTTCGCGATCCCCCTCGCCACGATCAATCAGCAGCGCCGTGATTCCCTCCAGGGCGGTTGCCCGCGTCGCCAGATAGCGCTCCATCGCCTCGTGGTCCCCCGTATCGGCGCGCCGGTATAGCTCGCCGTAATTCTCCCCGGCGCGTCCGGCGATGATATCGGTCAGCGCGCGGATGCCGGCCTCGGGGCGGTCATACTCGGAGATTGCCAGGAGAAGATCGGCCAGGCCGGCAGGTGAAGGCTGCTCCCCGGCGATATGAAGGCCGGTCGGTATCAGGCGCGATTCCAGCTCGATCAGATGGGCGTGCAGACGCGCCACGAAACGGTCATTCTCCGACTCCGTTGCGGGTGGGGGGACATCCTTATCCAGATCGAGCTGCCCCACTTTTTCCGCGAGCGATTCCAGCGTCAGCGCGCGACGGGGATCGCCCGGTTCGGCGGATTGGTAGGCGTGGACCATCTCCTTCATATCGCCAAGCTCGCGGTAGAGGCCCGCGTTCTCCAGCGGCGGCGTCTGATAGCCCACCAGCGCCGCCAGCGATCGCCGCTTGGCGATGGTCCCCTCGCTCGGGTTGTTGATGGCGTAGAAATAGAGATTGGGAAGATCGCCGATCAGGATATCGGGCCAGCTTGCGGAATCCAGCCCCACCTGCTTCCCCGGCATAAACTCCAGCGCGCCGTGGGTGCCGAAATGGAGATGCGCGTCCGCGCGGAAGAGATGTTCTATCCAGGTATAGTAGGCCAGAAAACCGTGATGCGGCGTGGCCCCTTTCGCAAACAGCAGCCGCATCGGGTCCCCCTCGTACCCGAACGACGGCTGCACGCCGATGAAGATGTTTCCGCAGCGGAACCCGTAGATCAGCAGATCGCGGCCGTCCGAGTTGAGCGATCCGGGGGGCGGCCCCCACATCGCGGCGACCCGTTTCGATTCCGGCGCCAGCGCTGTATACTCCGCCACCGTCAGCCGCGCCGCCACGTTCAGCTCCGACAGCGACATCGGCGCCAGCTTGTCATCCCCCGTCACAATCCGTTCGATGATCTCCTCCGGCGATGCGGGGAGATCAATCGTATAGCCATCGGCCTTCATCCTGGCGAGCGTGTTATGGAGGCTTCGGAAGACGTCCAGATAGGCGGCTGTTCCCACCGCCCCCTTGCCGGGAGGGAAGGAGAAGATGGTGATGGCGATCCGCTTCTCGGCGTTCTGCTTCCGTCGCAGCGCCAGCCACCGCTCCACGCGCCTGACCAGCTTCGCGGTCCGCTCGTCGATGCCGGTTTTGGTCTTTCCCCGCTCGGAGATCGTCACGCCGCTTGTCACCATCGGTTCGATTGCCCCCTCAAGCTCCGGCAGCGCCACATGCAGCGCGGTCTGCATCGGGCCGATGCCGTATTCCGAGACGCGCCATTCCTCCACCGTCTGAAAGATGAGGGGGATGGGGGAGAAGTAGGGGAGATTGTACCGTTCCAGCGCGCCGGTGGCGCCGGCGATATCGCTCCCGACGTGCCCTCCCACCAGCGGAAACGCGGTAAGCGATACCAGCGCGCCGATGCCGCCGCCGTCACCATCCAGCAGAAGTTTCTCAACCGCGGTCCTGTAATCGAACGAGCTTCCGAACGCCGCTATCACCCCTATTCCCCCCGCTTCAAACGCGTGGATGGTTGCGTCGATCGCCGCGTGCTCTCCCATCAGGACATCTCCCCGCAACAGAATCAGCCCCACCAGCGACCGCTCCGCCGAATGTCCCCGGGTGGCGTACCAGGCCAGGTATTCCTTACGGGAGGGAAACGGGGCGGGGGCATCGGGGTGATGGATTCCCTCGGAGGGATAGACGATGGGAGGATCGTAGCGACCGGCAAGCGTGCCGGAGAGAGGGGCGTGATAGCGATCGGCGAGCATCAGGAGCATCGACCTGATATTCCGCTCGGAGCATTCAACGAAGTAGAGATAGCTTTCGATATAGCTGCGGAGATCGCGCATCCGGCCGGGGATCAGGCGGAGGAGCCGGGGGGCGGCGATCATCAGCTCCTTGAGATACGGTGTGATATCCCGTCCGCCGGCGATCCTCCCCAGGAGCGCCTTCAGCTTCATGGCGCCGGATGGCGGGGCATCAGGGGATGTATTATCGTCCGCGTCAGGTCGCCGTTTTATCGAGAAGCGTCCCACGCGGGTAAGCCGCATCAGTGGGGCGGCGGAGGAGATGCCGAGGATGGTGGCGTGGGGGGGGACATGGTCACGGATCAGGCGTTCCAGCGGGACCGACTCCTCATCCATCAGCACGTGGGAGATGATCACAAGATCGCTCGCCGCGAGATCATCCGCTATCTTCCGATGCCGTTCCGCGACAGCGACCTCGGCCGATTCCCGTGCCCGGAGAATCACCCGCAGCGGAAGATCCGCTTCCGCGTTTATCCGTGCCACGATCTCCGCCACGGCGGCGGGACGCGATGGCTCCATGCAGATCAGCGTGACGTTGAAGGGGGATCGGGCCAAGTCTGTTTCCTGAAATCGAAGAGGGATGCCATATCCGGCAGTGTCCCGAATATAGCACCGTGAGGGGAGATCACGAGCCTTCCGGCCATCCATCCCGCACGATCATCCCGCGCCGGCGAATGGAATAAATTGCGTCGGTCGGTTTCCGGGGGCGCAATAGTTTGTACCCCGCTTGCCACCGACCTAAATTTGTTCTCCTCCGCGCGCGATCAACCTCCCCTTCCGGGACGGCGAAGCCGGGCGCGGTTCCGGTCCGATTCGGCAATCTCGGAGTAACCGCATGTTCGACTTCCTGTTCGATAATCCGCAGATCATCATATTCCTTCTCATCTTCATCCTCTATAAGGTGTTTGGCGGGAAGAAGAAGAATGGCCCGATCGCCGTGGCGGAGGCGGGACGGAAGCGGGCCAGGACAACCGAGGAGAGGCTGCGCGAAGCCCTTGAGGAGGCCAATCGTCGTCGCGCGGCGGCTTCCTCCGTCCAACAGGCTCAGCCGGCCCAGCCGGTGGTAGCCACGGTGGCGGGGCGTTCCGATGATCCGTTTGCGTTTCACAGCCTTATGCAGAACGGGCCGATGGACAATGATGTTCGCTCGACCATCGATTACGACAAGACCGCTATCGATTATGATACCGACAGCTCACAGTTCGCCTTCCGCTCGGCCTCCGCTGAGCCGGACAGCCAGGAGTATCATCTGGGTGGATTCAAGCAGTTCCGCGCCGGCGGCGTGATCTCCGGCGATTCGGTGGCGCCGGTTGTGGTGGGGGATGCCGGCGGGCCGAATCAGGCGTCGATCCTTTTCGCGCTGCTTGCCAGATCCGAGGAGATAAAGCGGGCCGTGATCATGCAGGAGATTTTCGGGAAGCCGAAATCGCTCCGTCGCCGATCGTGATTCGTCTCTTCCGCTCCATCCCTGAATGTTCCCTTCCGATGCCGATGTAAACGCCCGGCCCCCTGATTTTCGTCATGATCTGATACATGGATACCTATTACTACGACGAGGCGATCGACACATCGTCCTCCAGCTCGATAAAATTTGATTTCCGCACCTTTCTTGTCACGGTGGGGCTTGTCGCCGTTGGCCTGATATCGATCTACAGCGCCACGTATGAGTCGGGGGCGTCCGCCATCTTCACATCCCAGCTTGTCTTTGCGATAGCCGGGGTGATCACGATGATTGCCATCGCTTTTCTGCCGGAGCGCTGGGTGCGGCTGAGCGTCTATCCGCTTTATGGGATGGGGCTGCTGCTGCTGGTGGCGGTGCTGATCATCGGCACGGCGAAATACGGGCAGAAGAACTGGATCATTATCGGGCCGATATCGATTCAGCCGTCGGAGCTGGCGAAGTTCAGCACATTGATGATGGCATCACTCTTTGTCAGCCGCGAGGGGCGCGATCTTGGCAACTGGCGCGATCTGGGCATTATGATCGGCATCGTCATGCTTCCGCTTCCGCTGATCATGCTGGAGCCGGATGCCGGATCGGCGACCGTGTACGCGGCGATGCTGCTGGGGATTGCCCTCTGGGCCGGTGCGGATCTCTTCCTGATGTTCGCCATCGTGGCACCGGCGGCGGTCGCCATTGCATCGCTCTTCGGGACCATGCAGATGTATATCGCCATGGGGGTGGTCTTCCTCTGCATGCTTCTGTTCAGGCGGTCGATCTGGGTGACGGCGCTCGGGTTTTCCCTCTCGGTGATTCTTGGCTTCTCCACGCCGATCATCTACCAGCATCTGCCGCAGCACCAGCGGCTCCGCATCGATGTGCTGCTGGACCCCACCAAGGACCCGCGCGGCGCGGGCTATCACGTTATCCAGTCGCTGCTGGCCGTCGGCTCCGGCGGGTTGCAGGGGAAGGGGTTTCTGAAGGGGACACTGACGCAGTTGCGCTATATTCCGGAGCAGTGGACCGATTTCATCTACTGCGTGCCGACCGAGGAGTTCGGGTTTATGGGGGGGATGCTGGTGATTATCCTCCTCTGCTCGCTGGTCTGGTTTGCCGTTGATACGGCCAGCCATCTGCGCAACAAGTTCGAATCGACGATCTGTTTTGGGATAGCCACGATCTTTTTATACCATGCGGCGGTGAATATCGGCATGGCGATCGGGCTGGTGCCGGTGATGGGAATTCCCCTTCCGTTCCTCTCCAAGGGGGGATCGTCCCTGCTGTTGAATATGTCCATGGTGGGGCTTCTCCTCAATTTCTACCGATTCCGGACCGATCATCGGAGAACCTCCTCGCTTGAGCTGAGCAGGTAGGATCGATCGTCGTCCCGGACCAATCAATCATGCTAGCACTCGCCAGAATCTGCGAAGCGATCCTCCCGCTGGCCTACAGCGCGGCGTTCGCCATCTATGCCCTTGCCTTCTTCCGAAAGGAGGAGGGGGCCGCGCGCTGGCGGCGTCCGGCGCTTGTGGCGGCGCTGCTGATCCATACGGCGCTGATCTACGCCCAGACCATGTATCACGGTCACTGCCTGGTCTACACGCCGTTCGAAATGCTGACGCTGATCTCCTTCACGATCACCCTCACCTATCTGATCGTGGAGCTGGCGAGCGGGGAGCGGGGGACCGGGATGTTCTTTGTGGGGCTTGCGCTCCTGTTGCAGACGATATCGATCATGTTCTCCCCGTCGGTGGAGGATCAATCGGCCAACCCGGTGCTTCTGAACGATGCGGTGGGGCTGCATATCAGCGCGGCGCTGATCGGCTATACGGCGTTCGCCATCTCCGCGGTGTACGGCGGCCTCTATCTGATGCTCTATCACCAGATCAAGTCCAACAGGTTCGGCACCTTCTACCAGCGGCTTCCCAGCCTTCAGTTGCTGGAGCGGATGAGCGAGAAATCATCGATCGTCGGCGTGGCGTTCCTTGCCGTTGCCATCGCGATCGGGCTGATCTACCTGCCGGGCGTTCTTCCCAACTTCCATTATTACGACCCGAAGCTGATTGTGACGATCGCCATCTGGGGGATCTACGCCAGCGCGCTTCTTGCCAAGTATGTGATCAAGCTGGAGGGGCGGAAGGTTGTGATCCTCTCGCTCGTCGGCTTCCTGGGAACGATTATCTCGATGACGCTGATCAATTTCGTCCTGAGCGGATTCCATAGATTCCAGTAATGAATATCTACGCCGTCGGAACCTCCCATAAACATGCGCCCCTGGCGATCCGCGAG
>JBDSJW010000130.1:0-8221 GCA_039917235.1 Kapaibacterium sp. (SeqCode)
ACGGAGCGGACAATCGAGGTAAACATCTTCGATTTCGACGAGGACATTTATGACGCGACGGTGACGGTCGAATTCCTTAAGTTTGTACGTTCCGAACGAAAGTTCGCATCGGGCGCGGAGTTCATGCAGCAGCTTGAACTGGATCGCGCAACATGCAGAGCTGAGAGATAATGTGCGCTGTTTTGTCGGGGGACGTTTCAAACGTCCCCAACAGATTAATCAGCTCAACAAAAAATGTTTCCCGCTTATTCAGACTCGTCGGGGGACGTTTCAAACGTCCCCAACAGATTGATCAGCTCAACAAAAATGTTTCCCGCTTATTCAGACGAGCGGGAAAGGGGCAGGAAGGTTCATCCTTCCGTCCTTCGGCCGCGGAGGGATCGGCCAGTGCCGCAGCTCGTGACCTGTGGCGGATAATCAGGCGTCACGAATTCACATTCAAACATGGAGTTACCATGCCATTGACCAAAGAGCGCAAGGCTGAACTTGTGCAGAAGTTTGGGGATCACGCAAATGACACCGGCAAACCGGAAGTTCAGATCGCGATTCTCACCGAGCATATCACGATTCTCACGCCCCATCTTGAAGTCAACAAGAAGGATAAGCACTCCCTTCGCGGTCTTCTCCAGATGGTCGGCAAGAGACGTTCATTGCTTGACTACCTGATGAAAAAGGATATCAGCCGTTACCGCGCCGTCATCGCGCAGCTTGGCATCCGCAGGTAAATTCGATGAAGCGCCGTGATTGCTTCCAGTGATCACGGCGCTTTCGCTTTGTAGCCCGCCGGGAACCATTGTCCCGGATGCACGGGAAGTGCGGCCAGCGAGTCCGCACCGATAACAATAGTTCCGCTCCGGGGAGTTGGCCCCGCGAGCCCGTAATGAAAAGGAAAAATGAAAACAGTTCAGATGGAATTTGGCGGCAGAACGATCTCTCTTGAGACCGGTCGCCTTGCCAAACTTGCGAATGGATCAGTGATGGTCCGTTACGGCGATACGATGGTGCTTGCGGTTGCGGTTGCATCCACTGCCCCGCGCGAAGGGATCGATTTTCTCCCGCTGCAGGTTGAGTATCGCGAGAAATATGCCGCTGTTGGAAAAGTCCCTGGTGGCTTTTTCAAGCGCGAAGCCCGCCCGTCGGAAAAGGAAATCCTCTCGGCGCGTCTGATCGATCGTCCGATCCGCCCGATGTTCACGAAAGGATGGACCTACGAAACGCAGCTTATCTGCACCACCTACTCCTTCGATCAGGCAAACGATCCAGATGTGCTGGCGGCCGTCGGCGCCTCCTGCGCCCTCCTCCTCGCCGGCATGCCCTTCGCCGGGCCGATCTCCAATGTTCGCGTCGGCTATGTTGATAATGAGTTCATCATCAACCCGACGCTGGAGCAGTTGAAGGATTCCGCGCTGGAAATCGTGGTTTCCGGCACCGATACCTCGATCGTGATGGTTGAGGGGGAATCCAAGGAGATCAGCGAGGACCTCTTTGTGCAGGCGCTGGAATTTGGACATAAGCACGTCAAGATGCTGAACGATCTTCAGCGTCAGCTTATCGCCCAGTGCCAGGTGACCGAGATGGCGATGCCCGAGAAGAAGCAGTTCACCAATGTGAACGATTTCATCAAGGAGCATTCGTCGGAGCGCCTTGCCACGCACGCACGCGAGGCGACCTCGAAAGAGGGGAGGAAGGAGCGCTACAAAATCCTTCGCGATGAGATCGCGACGCTGGTTGCCGAGAAGTTCCCGGCGGGCGAGCACCCGATGCTGGAGATCGATAAGATCGTCGGCTCGGTGCTGCATGATCTTGAGTCGGACGCGATGCGCGAGATGGTGCTGAGCGAAGGAAAGCGCCTTGACGGACGTTCCACCACGGAGATCCGCCCGATCACCTGCGAAATCGGCGTCCTCCCGCGGCCGCACGGCTCCGCCCTCTTCACCCGTGGCGAAACTCAGTCGCTTACGTCGGTGACGCTCGGCACGAAGCTGGACCGGCAGCTTATCGACAGCCTTCTGCCGAAGTACGAAAAGCGTTTTATGCTCCACTACAACTTCCCAAGCTTTTCCACTGGTGAAACCGGCCGTTTCGGTGCGACTTCGCGTCGCGAGATCGGCCACGGAAACCTGGCGGAGCGCGGGCTGAAGGAAGTGCTGCCGAACGAAGCGGAGTTCCCGTACACGGTCCGCATCGTCTCCGATATCCTTGAATCCAACGGCTCCTCCTCGATGGCAACCGTCTGCGCCGGCACGCTGGCAATGATGCAGGCCGGCATCCCGATCCGCAAGCCGGTCGCCGGCATCGCGATGGGATTGATCAAGGGGGATGATGGTCGCGTCGCGGTCCTCTCCGATATCCTTGGCGATGAGGATCATCTCGGCGATATGGATTTCAAGGTGGTCGGCACGCGCGACGGCATCACCGCCTGCCAGATGGATATCAAGATCCAGGGGATCTCGATGGAAATCATGAGCACGGCGCTGAACCAGGCACGCGACGGACGCCTGCATATTCTGGACATCATGGAGAAGACAATCTCCACGCCGGCCGGCGATCTTTCGCCGTACGCGCCGCGCCTCACCACGATTCAGATCCCCGTCGAGATGATCGGCGCGGTGATCGGAAGCGGTGGCGAGACGATCAGGAGCATCGTGGCGGAATCGGGCGCCGAGATCAACATCGAGGAGGATGGTACGATTATCATCGCCGCGGTGTCGGGCGAGTCCGCTCAGAAGGCGGTCGCGCTTATCGGCAGGATCACCGAGCAGCCGGAGGTGGGGAAGACCTACTCGGGTCGCGTGGTACAGATCCGCGAGGGACTTGGCGCCATCGTCGAGTTCCTTCCGAAGAAGAGCGGGCTTCTTCATATCTCGCAGCTTGAGCATCATCGCGTGGAAAACGTGGATGATGTCCTCTCGGTTGGCGAGCGCGTGGAAGTAAAGCTCCTTGAAGTGCAGGACGACGGCAAATTCCGCCTGAGCCGCAAGGCGCTCCTGCCGCTTCCCGAGGGAATGGTGGCAAGCGATGACAGCGCTCCACGCCGCAGCAGCGGCGGTAGTGGCGGACGTGGCTACGGCGATCGTGATCGCGGCGGCGACCGTGGTGGACGTGGCGGCGGTTATGGTGATCGCGGTGGCGATCGCGGACACGGCGGTGACCGTGGCGGAAACCGCTGATTGTCGTAACCCTTGATGAGAATGAAGGCCCGGTGATTCCTGGAATCATCGGGCCTTTTTTATAGCTCATACTACACTTACCTCGGATATCTCACGCCACATTGATCCCCCGATCTTCTACAATACCCCGCATTTAGAGTATATGACCTCCCCGCCTGAACACACTTTCCGATATAAACGCCCGCCGGACTTCCTGGATTTACAGAAGCCCTACAATCGCACGAAGAGCGACAACAATCTCCACGTACACGCGGCGCAAAAAAGATGCAATCACCAGCGGGACATCCGCAGGAAGTTGGTGAAGACTCCGAACTCCCGCCTCCACCGCTGTATCCTGATTTCCCATCTCCACTATAGCCCCCACCTCCACCTCCACCATAGCCCCCACTGCCGCCAAAAAAGCCGCCAAAATCCTCTCCCCACATGCCATCACCAAAGCCAAACATTGGACCATCAGCTGTCCAGTCCCCAATATTACCACCACAAAACGGAGGAGGAGGAGGCACTTCATTGCGAGCAAATAGTAATTGAGGGATTGCCATCCAGAGAACGATAGCAGCAAAAGTTATTAGGTATTTCATCGCTGGCTCCTATTTATTCTATTTATTAATAACGATTTTCTTTACTCTGGCAATACGATTCCCATCAAGCAGAGCTATAAAATACATCCCATTGTCGGGAAATGTGTATTGCACACTGCCCGTTCCTTGGGAACTAGGACTGACATATGGCTCAAAGATGAGCGTGCCGGACACATCATATATAGCAACGGCGACGGGGCCATCTCCCGCCGGAGAGAAGGTTATCGTTGCATTCCGTTGGGATTGACCTAGGAATTTGACATCTATAGCTCCGGTAGTCACGTTATGATCGCCGTCGGTCAGGTCTTTAACTGCCACCTTCGGGTATCCGCCGGAGAAGAGTTCCTTCCATGGATAGAAGACGCTGTCAACATCCTCGACACGGTGGGACAGACCAATGGTAAAGTTGTCCTTCCGGACAAACCAATACTGGCCACTCCCATTACTATATAACAAGGTCCTCATATATACTTGGACACCATTTAAGGAAGAGGGAACGATATACTTCACAATCGCCATCAACGGTCGATCTCCGTAGAGAACCGGAACGCCCGGAGTTGTCCGCCGCAGAGCACCGAGGCTATCAAGGCGCGCCACGCGCTGATGGTTGGATTTGCGAACAAGTTCCACGGTATAATTCAAGGTGTCCAGAGCACGGTAGTTATTGGTGTCTCTACCCCCACTCGCCGTAGGATCAAGCCAACCCAATTCCCGGTAGAATCGGACTGTATCACCAGTATAAACAGTAAACGTATCTGTCGCGCTCTGGAATGAAAGAACGGCATTGTGGGCATTGACTGCACGTCCATCTTTCCAGGTCTTCAGCTTGATCCTTGCGCTATTCTTGCGGCATTCCGTGATTGTGTAATCGACGCGGGAGGTGGAGTCATACATCATGGTGTAAGTATATGCCTGGGAAATGTCCAGAGGATTAGTTGTATCCCCTAAGCGGTCAATGCGATACACTGCGACACTATCATCGATTTGTACCCATAAATCAGGATGTGTCTGATACGACCAAACGGAATCCTGTGCAACTGCCTGAACGGCAGCGATACACCATAGAACTCCTATTATTCCAACATATTTCAATCTTCCAATAATCTTCGATCTCTCCATTGGAACCTCCAAATTGTGAATGTAATTATTTGTGACGCCTTCTAACCACTCCTAAGTAAACATATGATAATCCAGTGGCCAGCAGCTCCCTGAACCAGACTCCTACTGTGAACCTGCACGCTAAGTCCGAATACTTGAATGTAGTTCTTGTGGAATGTTGAGAGCCTAAAGTGAATACGATCTAGTTATAGCGCTGTATGAATATATATATCCGACATCTTAAAGTCAAGGAGATCAATATGCAGTTCTGCTACGGAACGGACCTCATAATTGCGGACATAACTTCGGAGAGAGGAATTCCGAACTGAATCGTCAGGCAGAAGTAATTGGCGCTTCAGCGCCGTTGCGATCAGATCCGGTGTTTTGAAAAGATCTGTTTGAGCCTAGATATGCCTTCGGAAGCAAGAGACCGGAATGGCCTAGCGCGATAGCTGTCTCTGAACATTCCAATCAACTCAGCCTTTATCCACCAAAGATATCCACACACATCCCCTCACAACCCCGCCAATGTGGATAACCGCATTTAAGCCGCTTCGCCGTTGTCGCGGAATGCTGTAATTCCGACGAAAGGAAAATAATTCATCGAAATTCCCCGGAAATTCCCGGATAAATCCTCGAAAAATCTTCAGGAAATCTTTGGGGAAAAATTTCCACCCATGTCTGCATATGGATCGGACCGGAAAAACGCCGTGGCGGGCCGTTTCCGGCGGTCGTTTTTTTGATGGGTTAGAATCACTGAAATTTGGGAAATTTTAAGGGTTCCACGGCTACTTTTTCCCTTTCACGCCGTGATGTGCCACTGACGATCATCAACGCATCGGCAGCCGTGCGATCCGTGGTTGCGAGCGAGGCTGGTCGGCGAGATAACCGGAATCATCGTTGTAGAGTGAGACAATCCGTGTCGGCGTTTAGGTTCTCCCGCAAACCCGTCGATTCCTTATCTTTGCCGTTTCCATTCATTGTAACCTCTGCTGGTATGCTCCGTAGCTGCCGGCTTAACTCCAGTAGATCTACCCATGACTCATTCGGAGCGTATTCTTATTCTCGATTTCGGCGCGCAGTATACCCAGATCATTGCGCGCAGGGTACGTGAATCCGGTGTCTATGCCGAGATCCACCCCTTCAACTTCCCGATCGAATCGATTCGCGAGCTTAACCCGATCGGCATCATTTTCTCCGGCGGCCCATCGTCAGTCTATGCCGATGGAGCGCCCCACTCCGATCCGGCGATTTTCGATCTCGGCGTGCCGGTTCTTGGGATCTGCTATGGTCTTCAGTTGCTGGCCTATCAGCTTGGCGGCGCGGTGGACAGCTCGGCAAAGAAGGAGTTCGGCCCGGCGCAGTTGATCATCGATTCCAACAGCAACGGAATTTTCCGCGGTATTCCCGAGGAATCGCGCGTCTGGATGAGCCACGGCGACTCACTTACGCGGCCGCCCGAGGGTTTTGAGGTGATCGCCCATACCAGCAACGCGCCGATCTGCGCCGTCGCCGATCTGAAACGGAATATCTACGGCGTTCAGTTTCATCCCGAAGTCCATCATACCACGCACGGCGCGGAGATGCTGAAGAACTTTGTCTTCAACATCTGCCACGCGCATGGCGGCTGGAACGCGCAGGCGTTTATCGAGTCGGCAAAGAAGGATATCCGCGAAAAAGTCGGCGACGGAAAAGTAATCTGCGGTCTTTCCGGCGGCGTTGATTCAAGCGTGCTGGCGGTGCTGCTGCATGAGGCAATCGGCGATCAGGCACTCTGCATTCATATCGATAATGGTCTGATGCGGAAAGATGAGTCCAAGCAGGTGGTGAAGATGTTCCAGGACACCTACAAAATCCCGCTCGATTTTGTGGACGCCAGCCGGCTCTTTCTTTCGCGACTTGCCGGCGTGACCGATCCTGAGAAAAAGCGGAAGGCCATCGGCGCCACCTTTATCGAGGTGTTCGAGCCGGAGGCAAAGCGTTTTTCCGACGCCAAATGGCTGGCGCAGGGGACGCTTTATCCCGATGTCATCGAATCCGTTTCCTTTAAAGGCCCGTCGGTGACGATCAAATCGCATCATAATGTGGGGGGACTTCCCGAGCGGATGAACATGAAGCTGATTGAGCCGTTCCGCGAGCTGTTCAAGGATGAGGTTCGCGCGGTGGGGCGCGAGCTTGGGCTTCCGAAGGAATTTATCGACCGTCATCCGTTCCCGGGTCCTGGCCTTGCCGTTCGCGTGCTTGGAGAAGTGACCGAAGAGCGCTGCAATGTTCTGCGCGAGGCTGATGAGATCTTTATCGAGGAGCTGCACAACTCCGATCAATACGATCAGATCTGGCAGGCCTTCACGGTTCTACTTCCAATCTCCTCGGTCGGCGTGATGGGGGATGAACGGACCTACGAGAACGTCTGCGCCATTCGCGCCGTTACCAGCACCGACGGGATGACGGCGGACTGGTCGCGCGTACCGTACGAAGTTCTCGCCACGGTTTCCAACAGAATCATCAACGAAGTCCGCGGCATCAACCGGGTGGTGTACGACATCAGCTCCAAGCCTCCGGCGACAATCGAATGGGAATAAGGGAAACCCGGATCGTGCTCCCGATCATGGCGTATTTCGAATTACATCAATAAAGGACGTTTATGAAGTTATCAGTGCAGCGTTTCAAGCCGGAAGGATATTCGGCTGACGCGACGGTAGTGTTCGTCTCGCAGGAGGATATCCGCGGAAAGGCGGAGAATGTGCGCGCCCTCTGGCCCGCCGCCGCCGCGATTCTGGACAGCAACGATTTCACCGGCGCGAAGGATTCCACAACCGTTGTCTATACCGGCGGAAAGAAATCCTCCCGGCTGATTCTGGTCGGCCTTGGCGCAAGCGCTTCGATCACCCTGGAGCTGGTGCGTCGCGCCGCCGCCGCCGCGGCTCAGAAAGCCACCGCGTTGCAGTGCGAAAGCATCGCCATTCTTCTTCCATCTTTTCCTCTCGACGCGACTGAAGTTGCTCAGACTCTGGTTGAGGGAAGCGTCCTTGGCGTTTATTCGTTCGACAAATACTTCACCGAGAAGAAAGCAAAGAAGCAACTGAGCAAGATCACCTTCCTTGCCGATGAGAATGGCGATCTGAACGCGGCGAAGAAGGGAATGGCGATGGGGGAGGCGATTGCGAACGGCGTTACGCTGGCGCGTGATCTTATGAACGCCCCATCGAACGAGCTTACCCCCGAGGCACTTGCCAATCAGGCAAAGGGACTTGACGCTGTCGGAGTAAAGGTGACGGTGCTGAACAAGGCGCAGATCGAGAAGCTGAAGATGGGGGGCCTTCTGGCGGTAAACCAGGGGAGCGTTCGTCCTCCGTTCTTTATTGTGATGGA
>JBDSJW010000131.1:0-2782 GCA_039917235.1 Kapaibacterium sp. (SeqCode)
CGAACAGATCATCAGGCCGGATCGATTTCCATCGGCCGCCCCGGATGGAGCCAGCTCCCACCGAAGCTTCGCCCGCTGCTGCTGCTTCTCGCGCTATTCCTCCTCCCCGGCGCGGGGGCATTCGCGGGCATCACCGTCGATACGGCGCGCGGGCTTGTGGGGGAACATCTCCGTGTCAGGATCATCATCCCTCCCGGGGGCCCGGCGGCGGGGCCGGCAGTGCTGAAGGGGACGCTGAGGCTGAGCAACCCGACGGTCTTCTTCCCCGATTCGCTGATTGCGGCGCGGGCCGGCGAGCTTACGGCCTATTCCCTCACGGCGCGGAAGGATTCGATCTACGATTTCTCCATCTCCCTCCTCCGTGATACCGCCGTGGCCGACACCCTTTACCTTGCCGGCGAGGCGCTGGCCGGCTCCGACTCCGTCTGCCTGCTCCTCCTGAGCGATCTGACGCTGGACGGCACGCCGCGGGAAAGCGCGAGCGGCGCGGTCTTCACCCGATCGGTCGGCGCGCCGCTCCCCTACGTCCGGTTCGCGATACTCGATCAGAACTATCCCAACCCGGCGCGCCAGGGAAGCCCCACCACATGGGCATACCGTATCGACAGGCTCTCCGATGTCCGCTTTTATTTCTACAACGTAACGGGGGCGGAGCTCTTCGTGGCCGACCTTGGGAATCAGCCCATCGGGCCGCACACATTCATCTACACCCCCGGCATCGACGTGCCGTGCGGGGTCTATCTGGTTCGTCTGGTGACCAATTCCGGGATCGCCGACAAAGTGATGCACATCGTACGATAATGAATCAACATCTACCCTGGCTCCGGCTGCATGCCGCATGGATACTGGCATTGCTGGCAATCTCCGTCTGCGCGCGCGCCCAGGATGCCGACACGACGTGGGATGATCTCGGGCTCGATCCCAAGGGATTCACGTTCGACGACGAGACGATCGGCCATGTATCGCGCGGATGGTTTCCGCAGGCATACGCCGGATACACCCTGATGTACAGCGGGCCGTTCGGCGACACGTTCGACGCGGCAACGGATATCCGACCCCGGGCGTTCAGCCCCACCACCGCCCCCTTCTCGTGGCATAATCCGTACGAGGGGGATGAGCGGAAGATCTACCAGCCGAACAAGGATGAGGAGGAGGACGATGGTTATCCCAGCACCAGCTACGATGACTACTCCCTCCAGTTCCTCTACAACCTGCCGATGCCCGCCGTTATCAGGCTTGGCGCCGGACTCCAGGTGACCGAGGGGATGCTCTTCTCGCTCGACAACTCCCGGCACTACCTCTCGCTCGGCGGATCGCGGCAGCCGTTGAAGGAGGTGGGGGTAGCCTATCTGAAGCAGTATTCACTGGCCGGGACCGTGGGGCTGGACATCCCCATCTATGGCGCGTTCATCAAGACCGAGGCGCTCTCGTTATCATCGTACTATTATCTCTTCGGCGGCTACAGCTTTGCCTACGCCATCTCCAGCAAGGGGACGCAGTACGAGCAGATCGCGAACGCAAAGCAAGCAATCCGCTACGGCAACGGCTCCGACACCGCAACGCTGATCGACAAGCGGACGTTCGACGGCCTGCAACGGCTCCGGCGGTCGATCGACGTGGGGATCGGGTGGAATGTGATGGGGGTGGACTTCCTGGCGCTCAGCATGGAGGGCTTTGTTTCGATTCCGCAGACATCGCTGCTGGATGATTCCGACTGGAAACAATATTTTGTGGGGCTTCGCATTTCCCTGGGGATACACTGGTTACCGAAGAAATCGAAGTGATCTGAATCGGAGCGATCCGGGGGGCGGCATACTTCTCCCACCCAATCGCTTCTCATCCGAAATATTCCGGGATCATCCGTTGAGCATGGATCGCCCCCTGAAGATAGCCTTCGTCCATCCCGGCAACGCGCGCGATGTGCGGACCTGGTCCGGGACACTCTATTTTTCCAAAGCCTCGCTGGAGCGGCATATCGGGGCCGTGGTCGATCTTACCCCCGCGCCCATCCGGCTCTTCCCCTATCAGGCGGCCCGGAAACTGGTCCGCTCGATCTCCGGCAGGAACTACAGCTTCCACCACGACATGGCGCTCGCACGCCGCTACGGGCGCTACTTCAGCAAACTCCTGGCGCGCGACAAGTATGATCTGATCTTCTGTCCGGGGGGCGCCAACACGCTCGCCTTCCTGGAAACCGATGTGCCGATCATCTACTACTCCGATGCCACATGGCGCTCCGTCCGGAACTTCTACTCCGACTACACAAATGTGATATCACGCACCGCCCGTGGCGGCGATGAGCTGGAGCAGCTGACGCTGGAGCGATCATCGATCATCCTCTATCCCTCCTACTGGGCGGCCGCGTCGGCGACCGAGGATTACGGGATCGATCCCGGCAAGGTCCATGTCACGTTTCTGGGAGCGAACCTTATCAATCCCCCGGCGCGGGAGGCGGTGCTCCCCAGGAAGATCGGAACCCCTCTCAGGCTGCTGATGGTCGGCGTATCGTGGGAGATCAAGGGGGGGGCGATTGCCCGCGAGGCTCTGGTGCGGCTGCTGGAGATGGGGCTGGATGCGGAGCTGACAGTGGTTGGATGCACCGCTCCGGCCGGCGCCGAACATCCAAACATGACGGTGATCCCCTTCCTCAACAAGCAGATCCCGGAGGAGCGCGCGCTCTTTGAGCGACTCTGGCAGGATGCTGATTTCTTTATCCTTCCCACCCGGTTCGAGGCGGCCGGGCTTGTCTTCTGCGAGGCATCGGCCTACGCCCTTCCCGCCA
>JBDSJW010000132.1:0-4831 GCA_039917235.1 Kapaibacterium sp. (SeqCode)
AAAATTCGGTGATCCGCCGCGCTCCGCGATACGTGCCGCAAAACGCGAAGAGAGGATTTCCTGTCGGTTCCATACAAATCTACGCTCGCGGCCGGTCAACAATGCTACGTACAAATTACTTAGCAGACTGTTCGTCGGGGGACGTTGTAAACGTCCTCCGACAGCTTTTACGAATCCGTTTGCGAATAATCAGGCCCATCCCTGCCGGTGAATATCTCGGTTGTGATCACCGATGCCCCCCGCAGATGGATAAAGCTCGCTAGCTCGTCGTCGCGCCTGTACATCGCCAGCTGCTCGGCATCGGGAAATGCCACGATATGGATTTCCTTCAGGATGCTGTTGTCGAGACTGTCAACTTCAACCGTCCGCTCGATTGCCCCGCCATATTTTGCCATCACCCTGGCGGCGTGACGTTCAAATGTCCTGAATTTATCCAGGTTGCTTCGACGAATGGTGAGAATAACGACCAGTATTATCCGGTTTGCGTCTGTCATGGGAACAATGTGTTCGATGCGCTGTATATGGATCGATCATTTGTACGACCGGAAGAGATAATCGATATATCCCGGGACTTCCCGCAGCGTTGAATAAATATCGCGCGGCTCGAAATAATTTGCGTGCGCGGAATATACCGGTGATATCCCGGAACGCTCCATCGCCAGAATAGTCCGCGGAATATGAAAATACTGGGAAACCACAATCGCGTTCGTCCATCCATGCAATCTCATTATTGCGACGGAATTGCGGGCGGTGTGATAGGTTGTCAGGCCGTTGCTGTCGGGATAAATATGGTCCTCGGGAATTCCGTGCGCCACCAGATACTGCTTCATTACCGCCGCCTCGTTAAATCCCTCCTCGCCGATGCCGCCGCTGACGATCATCTCCTTTACATTCTTCTCCCTGTAAAGCTCGATGGCCCTATCCAGCCGGGCCGCCAGCCGGGCGGAGGGGGTCCCATCCCGCTGAACCGTGTTCCCCGGAATAATCGCAACATCCGCCACCGCGATAGTATCGCTCAAACCGTATACGGCGATCGCTATTCCCGCAAAACAGTATATCCCGGCAAGCGCTATCGCCATTGTTATGGCAATCCGCCGGGGGCGCCGATTATTTGTCCTCATTTCCGTGGTTACGATAAATATCGGTCGCGAATAACCTCGCGATGATGGATTTCATGGCCGGCGATAATGCGCGCCAGCGCCCGGACGGTGACGGGATATCCGCTTGCCACGCCTCCGCGCTTCCAGCCTTCGTCGTCCATATGGCGGAAAAGATGGATGTTGGCGCGGCGGACAAGCGTGAATTCCTCCACCAGATCGTTCAGGGGAATCCGGTCAAATGCGCCGTTGCTGACATAATCGTTCTGATCGAAGCCCTCGATCGGCGTCGCGTCATTACGGGCAAAGCGGAGGACGCGATATCCGAAAATCCGTTCACCGTCGATCATATGCCCCAGCACTTCCTTGATGCTCCATTTTTCCGGCGCGTACCGATACATCCCTTTCGACTCGGATATCCCGGCGAACAAGGCGATGGTTTCATCAAGCTGCCGGGTCAGGATTTCGGCAACATCGCCGCCGGGAAAGCGGGAGACGTATTTTTCGTAATAGGGGGCATATTCAGAAACGTCGGGCTGCTGGGCGATTGATGTTGGCATGTCGGTATCCTTGGGGAATGTCCTGCGGGGCGTCCGGCCGGACGCGGTTGGGGACGAACTTACGAAGCGGCGGGGTATCAGGGGAGTATGGCTGCATGCTGTTACTGAATCGTGGAACGATCCGGTTCAGGAGGCCCGTGCCCCCCAGGCAGCAAGCGCGATCATCGCCTTTTTATGTCCCCGTCGCGTCGCCATCTGGAGCGGGGTTTCGCCGTAATCGTCCTGCGCGTTGATGTCGGAGCCGGCGCTTAGAAGAATCTCCGTGAGCACCGGCTCCGGCGGTTCCGTCGCGTTGGATTGCGCCGCGGTGTCGATCTCGATATCAATGGCGTGATGTAGCGGGCTGAATCCCAGGCAGGTAGTTGTCAGCGATGCGCCGTGGCGGACCAGAAACCGGACAACATCCTCCCACATGTTCTCGATTGCGGCATGGAGCGGCGGCCATCCCTGGTCGGACGGGTTGATCTCCGCACCCGAATCGATAAGCGTCCGCACCCGCTCGATATCGCCGTCGAAGCAGGCCTGAACAAGATCTTCCGTGATATCGGTATCCATGGGCGAATGTTGAAACTGAGAAGAGACCGCCCCCTGGGGGGATGGTCCGGGAATTCTCCGGGTTTGTTCGCATAACGCGGGCCGGTCATCCGCCGCGGCGACCGGGGAGTTACGTCCCGTTGCCGAAGGCGATCTCGATCGGCGCCATCCCCTCGGTGGTCCATCCCCGCTCCGCGATCGTGCGGCGCAGCGCGGCCTGGAGTTCCGGCAGCAGCGTTTTCCCCGCCGGGTCGAAATGCTCGAAATATCTGAGCAGATTCAGGCTTGCCTCCCGCAGCCACGGCATCTCCTCCACCAGCGCCGCCAGCTTGGCGAACGACTGATTCATCTCCCCGATCCTTCCCAGATGATAGGCGTGATGCATCCGAAAATATGGGCTGTCGTAAAACTCGATCTCGGTCTTTCTCCAGAATTCCGCTGCCCGCGATCGCTCACTGATCCGCTCACCGATCTCGATGGCGAATATCGGCGAGGGGACGGCGCCTCCATCGCGGGCAAACTGGCTGCGGAACATCTCATCGATCGGGTCGGCATTGGTATCTTCTCCGGCATTTCTCCGCAGCAGTTCGGTATAGATGGTGAATGCCTCCGCCCGGCTGCCGTTCAGCGCAAGCGTATCCGCCAGCACAACGCGAATTGAGCGGTCATCGGGGGTCGCATCCGCCGCGCCGCGTGCCCATTCCAGCGCGGCGGCAAATCCCTCCAGCGGGATGTACGCCCGCGCAAACGCGGCGGCATGATACGCGTAGTCCGGCGTTTCCGGCACCGGCCGGGGGGTTCCATCCAGCAGCCTGAGCGCCTCGTTCGGTCGCCGGACCGCCGTCAGGATATTGGCGATCTGCCACGGCTTCATCGCGTCGTGCGCCGACTCCAGAAAGAGGTGGAGGAAGAGGGCGCGGCGATCCCACGGGGAATGAATCCCCTTCCATTCCCGGAACGCTCTGGGGAGTGCCACATGCGCCGACGCGGGCGCCAGGGTAATCGGGTGGAGGAGATCGAACTGGAACTCCTGGAAGCCGGAGATAATGATAAAGTTCTCCACGGCCGCGCGAAACTCGGGGATGAACCGCGCTTCATCCCCCACCGGCTCCCGGTGGGCGCCATCGCTACTGCCGCCGAACAGCTTCCTGAACAAGCTCATGGAGTTTCTTTTCGAGGTTGATATCCGGCCGCGTGGCGCGCTCCTGTGCTTCCGAAGCCGGATGATCCCCGTCGGCGCCGATTCCGCCGGTGCCGGGCAATTCATCAGTTTCCGGAACGATCACGGTGCGCGCATGCGCTCAATCTCGATTGCTGGGGCCCGAGGTTGATGGGGTGATTCTCCGCGGCGGGGCATCCTGATCCGGATATACCGCCACGGCGTCTGCCTGTTCCCATTGTTCCATCAGCGGAACGATTGTGATACCGGCGCGGGAATCTACGCACAATATCGCGACCGATCCATGATGGAGCGCGGGGAATTCAATCGGTGAACATATCCTCTGCTTCGTACCATTCATGGCGGATATCGCGCATCACCAGAGCATGATCGAACTCCACGGCCCCTTCAGGGAAGATCGTCCGATCCGCGAAAAAGCTGGATTCCACATGCTCAATATCAAGCGCCCGCACACGCCAGTCCAGCGTCCGAAGCAACAGCCCGTCAAGACGGCCGGCATCGCGCGTGACCGAGTATCCCAGGCTTCCCCCCTCGAAGAACCGCGAGGATTCCGCGAGCGATGGAAAGCAGGAGGTGGCTGGAAGCAGATCGGCATCCGAGCCACGCACATGAACGGCAACATCGCCATCGCGCGAGCGCATTGCAAGGTCGATATGCGCGCCGTCATCGGTGATTGTGAACGATGCAAAGTGGTGTACTCCGGGGAAGAGCCGTCCTCCGGCGATATAGTTGAGGCGTGATCCCGTATCCCTTCGCGGGATGAAGACCCCTTCCAGGTTTCCGCCGTTGCCGTCGGTCCATTCCACCGCTATTCTGTGCGCCGCGTTCTCGCTGGAGATGCCGATAAATTCAGGCATCCCGGCCGGATGAATTCCCTCCAGCCTGATCAGACAGATTCCGGCGATCGCGTGCCCATCGTACAGTTTCGGGCGGAAGGGGGCGGGGAGAAACCGGCGCATCACATCCGCATTCACCCTGAAATTGACAAGCAGCCTTCTCCGTATGATTCCCTGAATAACCGGCAGGCGCATGACACTTCTCCTGATAGATGATCCCGGACTGCCACGAATAATCGCGCGACGTTCGTTCGACAATATAGTCGTTTTGCCGTGGGAAGATCATCCCCCCAATCGTCGCATCCATGTACGTTGAATGGCGCAGCGAGTGAACGTCGGGAAGGGGGATCGGCGATCGATTTCCTAACTTGTCATTTCTTCAACATCAATCGTTCGTCAGTATCCGGAGCTTCCCGATGCCATCGTTCCTCTGCCGGCCACGGCCGGAGAACCTTTTCGCCATCTGCGCCCTTCTTTTTATCGTCTCGCTTCCACTGCGTGCCGGGACGTTGCCGGGGGGCGATACAGCCACATTTGTCTCCATCTCCGATATCCATTTCAATCCCCTGAGTGATTCCGCCATCGCCTCGCGCATCCTGCATGCCAGGGGGAGCAAGTGGGGGG
>JBDSJW010000133.1:0-15483 GCA_039917235.1 Kapaibacterium sp. (SeqCode)
ACGCGGTTGGGGCGATTACCGTGGCGCTGAGGAGACGATCGGCCGGAAAGCCGCGCGATGGATCGAAGATGTGCCCGTAGCTCTTCGCGTTGAACACAACGGTGCTGGCGTAGTTGCCGCTGGTGGAGAGCGCCTGATCCTTTATAAAGACCCGTTTCCAGATTCCCCCCGCGTGGCGCGGGTCCTGGATGCCAATCTCCCACCCACGCGCTGACTCCGGCGGCGCGCCGATCGCGTAGAAATCGCCGCTCAGTTCCAGCAGCGCCGATCCGATCCCGCGCTCGCGAAGCATCGTCGCGATCCTGTCCAGCGCAAACCCGACAGCCACGCCGCCAAGATCGATCGAAGCCCCCGCCTTCGCCAGCCCGACCGAATCCCCCTCGACCTTCACCCCCGATATCCCGACAAGGCCCAGCGCCCCCGCCACTTCGGCATCGGTGGGGCGCGTGCCGCGGGCGTTATCGCGAAAACCCCAGAGGCCCAGGAGCGGGTTGACGGTGATATCCAGCGCGTCGCGCGTGGCGGTGGCGATCTTCACCGACCCGGCGATCACATCGCGGATATCGGCGGATACGGGAACCGCGGCGCGTCCGGCGGCGCGATTGATCGCGCTTAACTCGCTTTCGGGATCGAACACGCTCATCACCTTCTCCAGCCGCCGCAGCTCATCGAAGGCCGCCGTCACCGATTCCCGGGCGTGCGCCGCATCGGGATGAAGGATGGTGACGTTCGCAATCTGCCCCATGACAAACGTGGAATGGCGCACGCGGTGAAGCCCGCTGCCGCCAAGGACGCCCGCCAGCAGCGTACGCGCCGGAAGCGCCAGACCGGCCGCGGCGACGCCAAGCGCCTTGACGAATGTCCGCCGGGATGAAAGTTGAAGGAGTCGGTTCGGATTGCTCATGGTTCCTGGCATGCTCGGAAAATCGGAAGTGCGCCGGGCCGATAAAAAAAATCGGCCCGGCAGATATCATCTGATCAGACTATTGAATTACTTCTGATACCCAGACTGTTCAAGGACGATCAACCACAAGGCGGCCAATCCTGAACGAATGAGACGTCCTTCCGGACGCCGCAGTGAGCGAATGGTGAATGTCGGGGGACGTTTGAAACGTCCCCGGACGCCGCGGATGACGTCCTTCAACAGTCTCTTATCATCTCACGAAGTTTTCGGCGCGCTGATAAGCTCACGGAAGGAGTAGAACATCATCACATAAAAGCAGAGCGCCATCGATCCCGAGCTGAGCACCAGAAGGTAGCTGAACGCCGGATGGACGTAGCGCATCAGCCACATGGAGGCAAAGCTGGTGATGATGGCGATAAACGGCTCAACGATCAGCAGCGATTTGAGTCGCGCCGATGGTCGCGTGGTCATCGCGAAGATGATGGCCGTGAACGCGAAGAAGCTCGCCATCGCCAGGATATGCGTGTGGGTGATGTTGAGCATCTCCGGCAGCGATTTCTCGAACTTCATCTCCGGCTCCGGTCCGGCCGGAGCCTGTGCGGGCACCTGCGTCTGACTGTTGCCGTTCAGAAGGCTTTCGCCGTTGGCGGAGGAAGTATCGTTAAGAAGCGATGCCCCGGCGGATGTGTCGGTTGCCCGTAGAGTGGAATCCTGCGCCGTCTGCGCCTGGTTTCCGCGATACCGCTCCTCCACCCCTTTCGGCGTAAGCGATGTGGTATGCTGGACGAAGATCATTCCGGTGGAATAACCGACGGTGAGGACGATCACCAGCCAGAGCGCGATCTGCCGGAAATGTTTCGGCAGCGTTGCGAGCGTCGGAAATGTGGTTTCGTTGGCGATCACCGGAGTTTCCCCGCTCCCTTCAGCTCCCGCAGCACGGCAATCAGCTTGCGCGTCCCTCCGGTCACGGCATTGGTGCTGATGGTGGCGCCGGACACGTTGCGGACATCGACGCCGACCTTGTACTGATCCTTCGGCCCCTTTCCGCGGAACTGCCTGCGGAACGCATCGTACTGAATCTCGCCGCCGTACGGTTCCCGGTAGACAAGGACTTCCAGATCGCGAATCGTGATGTTGTTATCGACAAACACCGCGTAGGTGATCAGCTTCGCCTTTCCGCGAACCTCATCAACGATCGCATAGCCGACACGCTTCCCCCCCACCGCCACGGCGTAATAGTTGACCGTTGGCCCGTACGCAAACCCTGAGGCGCTCTTGATATCAGCCCCCTCCTTGTCCGACAATGTGGCCGAAGCCGATGAGAAGACGGCGGATTCGCCATAGACGCGCTTGACCGACGCGCTCATCCGATCGTTCAGACTTTGAGCGATTGCGCGGTGCGCGGAGAGATACGGTAGCCCGCAGAGGAGCGCCGCGATGAAAAAGGCAAAGGGTAATCGATTCATAATTGTGAGGAGACAAAGCTACTGCCATGGCAGTTTGATTCAAATACGGTTCAGCACAAAAAACATATTTGGACAAAGTTCAGATAAGCATAAGTTTGCCCTGTTGTAATCACTCGATGCCTTCCGGCGGCATCTCCCCCTCTTCCGAATTTCTACTCAACATTTCCGACATGAGACATTCCCGTTCAACATGCCGCAGGATTTTGCCGTGCGCTCTTCTCGCGATTCTTCTCGCCTCGCTCACCGTGAAGGCCCAGGATTCCACCAGCACGCATACGTCGGAGCCGGAATCCGGCGATGAATCGACATCGATTGGCGGATATGGTGATATCCATTACACGGAGCCGGAAGGCCCAGCCAAGGGAACCGTCGATGTCCTCACGTTCGTGATGTTCCTGGAACATCAGTTCTCGCCGGATCTCTCCTTCTTCTCCGAGCTGGAAGTGGAGCATACGAAGATCGAAGGGGGTGAAGGGGGCGAGGTTGCCGTGGAGCAGGCATATATCCAGTATAATTTCAACGAGCGGCTTAATCTGCGCGCCGGCCTTCTCCTTCTGCCGATCGGATCGATGAACGAGTTTCACGAGCCGCCGGCGTTCAACGGCGTCCGCCGCCCGCGATTCCAGAAGGCGATGATCCCGACCACCTGGCGGGAGATCGGCTTCGGGTTCGTGGGGAGGATTCCGGAGGTTGAGGGATTGCAGTACCGGACGTACCTGACAAGCGGGCTGGATGCCGCCGGCTTCGATGGCGATCAGGGAATCTACGAGGGGCATTTCGAGGGGGCCGAGGCGCCGATGACAAGCCTTGCGGTCTCCGGTCGCGTGGAATATCTGAATACGGGGCTGCGGACCGGTGGATGGCTTTATTACGGTGGCAGCGCCGCCAACCACGAGGGAATAGGCTCCGGCCTGTTTGACTCGCCGGTGTTTATGTATGGAATCGACGCGCAATATTCCATCGCCAATCTTTTTCTGCGGGGCGAGCTTATGGGGGCGTCCATCAAGGATGCCGCGAAATTGGCCGAGGCATTTCAGCGGACAAAACCGGAATTCAACGACGCGGGAGATCTGGCCGGATATACCTGGAATAATCCGATCGGCAGCACAATGGGGGGCGGATATATCGAGGCGGCCTATGACGTCATGAAGCTGATTCGTCCGAACAGTTCCAAGCAGCTTCTCCCATTTGTCCGCTTCGAGAAATTCAACACGCAGTCCACCATTCCGGTCAATATCACGCCGAACCCTGAAGACGACCGCACATTTATCATCGTCGGCCTGACGTTCAAGCCGACGTTCAACACCGTCTTCAAAACCGACTGGACATTTGCCCAGGACGGAACAAAGGAAAAGATTCCGGGGGAATTCGCGCTCGGCATCGGATATAATTTCTAATTATTCCGGGAGAATAATTTAAGGGGATATATCGATATTGCTTCGATGTATCCTTTTTTTATATTCCCGCCGGAACGCTGCATAACAGACTGTCGAAGGACATCATCCGCGGCGTTGGCCTTCATCGTTCGCTCACTGCGGCGTCCGGTAGGACGCCGCATTCGCTCAGATTCGGCCGCCTTGCATCTGATCGTTGTTGAACAGTCTGACTGCCGGAAGTAATTCAACAGTCTGATAAATAATAATGGCGCGATGATCCTGAAATATCATCGCGCCATTTGAATATTCAGCACCAAATTCTCAGTGAACCGTATCGGGGCGCAGCATTTTTTCAATTTCCTCGATATGCCCTATCTCCTCGGTCAGCATCTGCTCCAGATAGACCCGCATCGCAAGATTTTCATCGTCAAGATCGCGGAGGAGCGTGGCGTATTGTTCAAATACTTCCTTCTCCAGCACAAGCGTGGCGCGGAGCATTTCATCGAGCGAATCGAATGATGTGGGGAATTTGCCGTGCGTCGGGTGCGTCACCGGAATCCCGCCAAGCGCCGTGATCTTGTCGCCCACCAGCGTTGCGTGCGTCATTCCCTCGCTCGATTGCGACCGGAGCCAGCCGACGATCGGGATACGGGCGTGACCGTAGATAAAGAAGGAATAATGGAGATACATCATCGCCCCGGCCAACTCGTTCGCCAGAATCGGGTTCAACCGCTCGCATATCGCTTCGTTGGTCATACGCTCCTCCTCGATAAAAACGTGATTGCCGGAAAACGGGCCGCCCGCGTTATCACGCGCCGACCCGCTCCCCAGCCGTGCTGATTTATGCCTCGGTTGCCGAGCCTTCCTTTACCACGCCAAGCTCCCGCCCAACGGCCACAAATGCGTCGATGGCGCGGTCGAGATGCTGGCGGTTGTGCGCCGCTGAGATCTGCACGCGGATGCGCGCCTGCCCCTTTGGCACAACCGGGTAGAAGAATCCGATCACATAGATCCCCTTCTCCAGCAGCAGCTCCGCGAAGCGCTGCGCCAGCGGTGCATCGTACAACATGATCGGGACGATGGGATGGACTCCCGGCTTGATATCGAATCCCGCATCGGTCATCCGCGAACGGAAATACGCGGCGTTCTCCTCAAGCGTGTCGCGCAGCTCGGTGGTTTCCGAGATCATGTCGATCACAGCAATGCTCGCGCCAACCACCATCGGCGGCAGCGTGTTGGAGAAGAGGTATGGGCGCGACCGCTGGCGGAGCATCTCGATAATCTCCTTCCGTCCGGTCGTGTAGCCGCCGATTGCGCCGCCAAGCGCCTTGCCGAGCGTGCCGGTGATGATATCGACGCGACCGATTGCGTTGCAGTACTCGGTGGCGCCGCGCCCCTTCGTCCCCATAAATCCGGCGGCGTGGCACTCGTCCACCATCACAAGCGCGTTATAGCGATCGGCAAGATCGCAGATCTTATCGATCGGCGCTATCACCCCGTCCATCGAGAAGACACCGTCGGTGACGATGATCTTCTGCGCGGCGCCGTCGGCATCGGCCTGCTTGAGCTGCGCTTCAAGATCGGCCATGTCGGCGTTGGCGTAGCGGTAGCGCTTCGATTTGCAGAGGCGGACGCCGTCGATAATCGATGCGTGGTTGAGTGAATCGGAGATGATGGCGTCGTTCTCGCCGAACAGCGGCTCGAAGACCCCGCCGTTGGCGTCGAAGCAGGCGGCGTAGAGGATTGTGTCGTCGGTGCCGTGGAACGCGGCGATCTTCCCCTCCAGCTCCTTGTGGATATCCTGCGTGCCGCAGATAAAGCGAACGGAGCTCATGCCGTAGCCGTGTGTCTCCAGCGCCTGACGCGCCGCCTCGATCACCCGCGGATGCGAGCTGAGGCCCAGATAATTGTTCGCGCAGAAATTGAGCACCGATCCATTGGTCCCCGCAACGGTGATCTCCGCCCCCTGTGGCGAGGTGATGATCCGCTCGTTCTTGTACAGGCCCGCTTCCCGGATGTTTTCAAGCTCCTTCTGGAGCACCGGCTTCAGTGTATCGAACATGATTTCTTCTCTGTATTGATTGAATCGATCCGGCATTCCCGGAAACGGCGGAAGTTACGAAACCGTCGGCGGTTATGCTCGATTGCCCGCATCGCTTCAACTTCTTGCATGGAACACGCTTCTTGCCGTAGCTTTTGATTTTCCTTAACCTTCCTCCCGGCAAACTGTTGGCTCTTTCGCACATCCCATTCCCCCTTCGCGCGTCCGACGGCGAACAGATCTTCTGCGACGCCTGGTTTATCGCCGGAGCCGATCCGCTTCCGGTGGTGATCTTCGTTCACGGCTTCAAGGGATTCAAGGAGTGGGGATCGATCCCCTTTATCTGCGAGTCGATGGCGCGCCGCGGCTTCTACGCGATCTCCTTCAACTTCAGCCACAACGGCGTGGAGGGGAACAGCGAGGAGTTCACGCAACTGGAGAAATTCTCGCGGAATACGTTCTCGCGCGAGGTGCGGGAGCTGCATGACGTTATCGATGCCGTGGCGACGGGCGATGTTCCGCATCCCGAACGGGTTCTTCCCGGAGAGATCGCGGTGATCGGGCATTCGCGCGGCGGCGGCATCGCGATTCTGGAGGCGGGGAATGACCCGCGCGTTCGCGGCGTTGCGGCATGGGGCTCGGTGGCGGACTTCAACAGATATTCCCCCGCGCAGCGGAAACGCTGGCGCGATGGCGGCGTGTTCGAGACAAAGAATATGCGGACCGGGCAGATTATGCCCCTTGGCGTGACGCTGCTGGATGATATCGAATCCAACAGCGATGCGCTTGATATCGGCGCGGCGGCGGCATCGCTCCATCGTCCGTTTCTGATTCTTCATGGCGAGCAGGATCTGACAGTGCGGATCGAGAATGCCGAACGGCTGGCATCGCTTGGCGATCCCGCGTTCACGGAGTTCGTGCCGATCCCGCGAGGCAATCATACGTTCGGCGCCGTCCATCCATTTGCCGGCTCAAACCCGGTGCTGGATGAAGCGATCGAACGGACCGCCGAATTTTTCCGGGCGCGCGCGTTTAGCGGCGCCACATGAGAGATATCCTCTGCATCGTCTAGTTTCAGCGCGGTCACGGCATCCGGCAACGTATCGCGTGTTCAGATTCCAATCTTCCATTCTCATGCCCCCTCATTCTCTGAGATCGGCGCTTATCGGCTTTGCGCTCCTTGTCCTGATCGGCGTAACGCCGGCCACCGGCCAGATTCTCCCCTCCTACGTGATGCGCGGGATCGATTCGGCGCTCGGCGCAATCAACATGAACCGCTCCGACCTGTCGATGCGCTACGACGTGGCGGGGCTGGACTCGCACCGGCTCAGCGTTATCAGCAGGCTGTTCGGCGATCCACTCTCCAGCTTCAGCTTCGCCGATTCGCTCGCGTCGATAGGGCTGGCGGGGGAAAAGAATTACTCCACCTTCTTCAACTACCTTGGCCGGCAGCTCGATCTTGGCGATCAGCCGTTCCAGATATCGCGGCCGGAGATGAGCGATAATGAGATCCGGCTCTACAGCAAGATCGACGTGAACGCGCTCAACTTCACATCGGCGCTTATCCTCAGAAGATTTCTCACGCTGGCGCTCGCCACCGATGCAACCATCACCAGTTATCGCGGCACCATTCAGGCGGAGCGGCTGAAACGGCTGGTGGCCTATTGCGACTCGCTGATTATCCAATCGGAGGATGACGGCAACGCCACGCTGGTTGAAATGAAGGAAGCGGAGCGCTACAGCCTTGCCCGTTCCAAGCAGTTCTTCAACGTGGACGCGGCCGGGCTTGAGTATGAGCGGCTGATCGAGCCGGGGGTCAACCTCTCCTCGGTGGCGCTCGACATGGCCCGGCGGATGCAGGGGGAAATCCCCCGCTATCGCGATTCGGTGAAGACGCAGATATGGAACACGCCGCTCGGGCTGGTGGCGCTTGGGGGCGCGGGGGATGATATCTACACTGGCGATTTTTTCTGCATCGTCGATATCGGCGGCAACGATATCTACCGGGCAACGCCACGGACAAAGGCCACGGCGCTCGATCATCCGGTTTCGCTGATCATCGATTTCAGCGGCGATGATATCTACGAAGGGGGCGATTTCACCTTCGGCGGCACCCTCTTCGGCGCATCGGCGGTGATCGACATGAAGGGGGATGACAGCTATACCGGCAGGAACTTCTCGCTCGGCTGCGGGTTTTTCGGCACTGGCATTATCTACGACGCCGAGGGGAGCGATCGCTACTCTGGCGGCACATGCGTGGAGGGGGCCGGGCTGTTCGGCATCGGGCTGGTGATCGACGCCAAGGGGAATGACACCTATCGCGCGCACCTTCAGTCGCAGGGATTCGGCTACACGCGCGGCGTGGGGGCGATCATCGAGAACGAGGGGAACGATATCTATCTGGCGGCATCCCCCTACACCGATTTCCTCCGCTACGATGATCATTTCGAGACGTTCTGTCAGGGAGCGGCGCTCGGCTCGCGACCGGTTGCATCGGCCGGCATCGGGATTATCGCGGAGGGGGCGGGAAATGATTCCTATGTGGCCGATATCTTCGGCCAGGGAACCGGCTACTGGTTCGGCCTTGGGGCAATCGTCGATAAGAAAGGGAACGATAACTACAACGCATTTCAGTACGCGCAGGGGTCGGGCGTGCATCTGGCGTTCGGCGTGCTGATCGATTCCTCCGGCAGCGACAACTACGTTTCGCACGGCGTTTCGCAGGGATGCGGCCACGATATCGCGTTCGGCGGGTTGTTCGACGCAAACGGCGACGATAATTATGTGGTCGAATCACTCTCGCTCGGCGGCGGAAATGCCGACGCCATCTCCCTCTTTGTTGATGGCGGCGGCGAGGATGGTTATATCGCCAGGAGAACTAACACACTGGGCTACAGCGATCTGCGGCGCGAGTATGGGATGATTGGGATTTTTCTGGATGTCGAGGGGAAGGATTTCTACGGCACCATCCGCGGCGGCAACGATTCGCTCTGGACCGGCAGCTACTACGGCGCCGGCCTGGACGCCAACCTCCGCCCGAAATCCCCGGATGCTCCCGAGACCGCGGCCGGCCCCGGCAAGAGCAAGGAGGCGATCGACGCGGAGCTTGGAAAGGATATCCCGACGCTCTTTGTTCAGGCCTCCGCCGCCCCACAGAAATATCAGTATCTGGTCCCCCCCGCCCAGCAGCGGCTTGTGGACCGGGCCGATGAATCGATCCCCTACCTCCTCTCGCAACTCAACACGGAATCCCCACGCGAGGCGCTGGCGCTTGGCATCGTCCTTCCGAAAATCGGCAAGAAGGTGGCGCAGAGGCTGATAGACACGGTGAGGCATGGTGAATTGAGCCGCGTGGGACAGGCTATCTACGCGCTCGGCGAAATGCACGATACATCGGCCGGCACCGCACTCGGTGAACGGATCGTTGATCCAACGGTCTCGTGGCGACTCCGCCGGACGGCCGGCGAGGCGCTGTTGAAGATGAGCGCGCAGTCGGCAAAGCCCTATCTGATCCGCGCGCTCAGAGATACATTCGAGATTGTCCGTGGCTACGCGGCGCACGCCCTTGTGTTGATGGCCGACAGCGCAGAGCTTACGCAGGTTCTGCCGTTGCTGAACGATCGGAGCCAGATCGTCCGCTATCAGACTCAGCTCGGCCTTCAGAAACGCGGCATCGATAGCATCGCAAACTCCTACGCCAACGCGCTTATCGAAACCCCGACCGGCTTCGGCCACGACCTTCTCTACGCGCTGGCGACGACGTTGAAGGATACGGCCGCGCATGGGCGCATCGTCTCCGGAATGCTGAAGAACACCGACCCGAATATCAGGGCGCAGGGGGCGCGGCTTGCGCTTGCCTGGAACGATACGACATCGCTGGAGGCGGCATCGGAGTTCAAGAAGAGTGAGCGGAACTCGATGGTCCTGTTCGAGCTGAACAAGATCCCCGACATGCCGAAGCGAAAGAAGAGCAAGAAGAAAAAGAAGGAGGATCAGGCGGTGGAGCAGAGCAGCGGCAACGATGCAACAACTGGGAGCAAGGAGTCATCCCGGAAGCATCACCATCATCACTAGACATGGGAACGGAACCGTGAGGATGGCTCCATTACCGCGCTGATGTTGAAAGCGCCCGCGACACGTTACATGCCCGGCCGATCAGATGCCGGGCATTGCGACGAAGGATTGTTTATAGATCGGAAGAGAGGGAATCTTAGAGCGGCTCCTGAAGCTTGATGCGGAGGAATTGCCGGCGCAGCTCTCCGGCGGGCGTATTCTCCACTATCCTGTCGCGCATCACCTCCTGACCACGCCGGAACGATGCCCGTTCGGCATCGCGGATGCCCTGCGCGATGATATCGCTGATATCATCCCAGGTGCAATCCCTTCCCATCATCATGGGCCCGGAGTTGAGCATCGACTGGATGGCCCAGGCAATCCCCTGCGCTCGAATGTCGAGACGGATGGGCGCCGGCGCGAAAAATTCCGTGGAATTGTAGTCGGTCTGAGTTGGGGATGCAGAGAGTATCGGTCGATTCATAGTTGCTCCTGAATTGTTGGACAGCGGGAAACATAGAGCTTTCATCGCGAAGATCGCTAGTCATTTTTACGCCCCCCACGATTCAGCGGTATCAGGAGGTCATGACCGGCGTTCAGACGAACCATCTCCAGCGCCGGAACGTTCCCGGATCGGCGCGGAGCGATAACCTCAATCTAACGGAACATCAGCAATGATCATCTACGAAGTGAACCTGGATGTGGATAGCGCGGTGGCGGCGGAGTACGCCGAATGGCTCGCCGGGCATATCAGCGAGGTGCTTGCAATCGATGGATTTGAGGGGGCAGAATGGCTGGACGTGGAATCCGACGCCCCCGGGCGAACCTGCTGGAGTGTGCGATATCACCTGAAGGATCGCGCGAGCCTGGAGGATTATTTTCAGAACCACGCGGCGCGACTTCGCCAGGATGGGTTTACGAGATTCGAGGGGAGATTTATACCGAGCCGGAGAATTCTGTCAGAGCGAAGCAGCCACGTTCGGTGAGTGAACGCCGGCATCGATGTCGATCACGATCGGCGCGTTAACCGGCTGATATCGCTCATTGCAGATCGACGCGTTCAGGTAGTGAACCCCCTTCTCCGTCACCGCGCCGTAGCCTGAATGGATATGGCCGAAGATATGCGCGCGGAGTCCCGGCAGCGTATCGATCCGTTTCCGAAGATCGGCACATCCCACATGCCGGCCCTCAGCCAGATCCGCGATTCCCTCGGGCGGTCCGTGCGTGATAAGAATATCCGTATTCGACGGAATCATCTTCCAGCATCGCCTGATCGCCCGGCCGCGATGCGCATTGAACGCCCAGTCGTGAAACCACGGCGTCCAGGGAGAACCGTAAATCGTCAGGCCGTTGATGGTGGTTCCGTCATCGCACAGATAGATCACCTCCGGCGCATGAGTTACTATCAGATTCCGCGCAAGAATCGGATTACGTTGAAAGAGAAAATCGTGATTCCCCGCCACCAATATTTTAATCTGATGGGGCTGGCGTTCAAACCACTCCAGAAACGCGCGGACTTCAGCGATGGTCCCCCGCCCCGTGCAGTCGCCGGCATGGATCAGGATATCTCCGTCCGGCGGGATTACCGCGTCGTGGCGGTTATGGGTATCGCTGATGGCGACAATTCTCACGATACCGCCGCGCCGCGCGCAACCTCCCCCACCGGCATCCATGGCCGGACATCCTCCCGCGTGGGGCCGCTGCTGACATATCCCATGGGAATTCCAATAACCTCCAGCATCAGCTCGGGGAGCGCATCCCGCCCGACGATGTGATCGGCTCCGTGCAGACGGATCGGCACGCTCTCCGGCATCTGATCGATGCAGGTTATCGCGAGCCGCCGATGGAGAATAAGGTCGGCGATGGCGTCCCTGTCGATCGCCTCCTTCATCAGATCCAGATTCAACGCCCCGAACCGGAGATTCCCCTGAAATTCATTCGGGACATTTGTCGGGTCGGGAAAGAGCATCCCGGAATCCTCCGTGGGGAACGGGCCAGCGCCGTGGCGCGTGGCATAGGCGCGAGTAACGTAGATGACATCAAGCTCCGTGATCCCCGCATCCGAGGCGATTGCGACCACATTCGGCAGCCCGGTTCTGCCGCGGGTTACATGCGGGAAGAAGTGATGATCCTGATCGAGAAGCAGCCCCTGCGCCCCCTCGAATACGATGGATTCGGCATTCGCCAGCGCTGAACAATCGGTGATGGTGGCGGCATCGCACATCCGCGCAGCAATCTCCAGGAAATTCTCCAGAATAGCATCCGAGCCCAGCACCCGGGCGACCCTGTCGCTCGGCCTGACAACGCCGTTGGCGGCGAGGCGGCCGGGGAGATTGTCCCTGATTGCAAGGAGCGTTGCGCGGAGAGCGGCGGGGTGTTCGATATCCCTCACCCACGTCGCCAGATCGGGAGACTGAAGGCGGTTTATCGTCTCGTTGATGCCGATCCCGCAGGAGCCGTGGCGATCGGCTCCGCGGGCGGATTCAAGCTCCTGGTTGATCAGCATATCGTACGGCGTCGTCATCGGAGCATCGCGATCGATAAACAGGCGTGGCGGAACCGGCCACACATCTCCCAGCTCGATCATCTCCTTGTGCCACAGAAACGGGTTTACGATAAAGAACCGGCTGAGAAATGTGCCTGCTCCGGCAAACGTCCCCGCCCCGAAATGGTGGAACACATGTCGCGTCCCATCGCGCAACTGAACTGTGTGCCCCGCCTGCGCCCCACCATTGAAGCGAACCACCACCGCGCCGGGCTGTCGCGCGCACTGGTAATCGGTCATCAGCCCCTTCCCCTCATCCCCGAATCCGGCACCGATGACGGCGGTGGCCCGCGTTTGATGGTTCATTCTGTTTTCCTGTAGGACCATTGGGGACGTTTGAAACAGGGGACGTTTAAAACGTCCCCCGACATGACATGCGCTATAACCGAACCACATCCTCCTGGGCGGCATGGCTCTGCGTAAGCGACTTCGTGGCATTGGCGACAACGATTGCGGTATCCCCCGTCCAGCGTCCGACGGCATCGGCGTAGGAGTGCCCTTCAACGATCTGAATCGTTGACACGATAACCTCGGCCAGCTTTGTGTGATCGGTGATCTGCATTGCCCGCTCGCCGAGAAGATTCCGCCACGCGGTAATCGCGTCGGGATATGATCCGGGATTGACGATCAGGTGGAAGACCTCCCACTGCTGGCTGACGATGGCGAGGAGATCCTTTGTCGAGATATCGGTTTCGGCCGCGCCCCCCAGAAACTCGACGATATGCGCCCTGGAGAGCATATGATGCGGCGGCTCATCGCCGATCGTGAAGAGATATCCCTTCCGATGCCGTTTCATCTGCGCGTCGCAACGGGTCTTGTACGCGGCGAACCACCATGCAAGATTATAGGATTCACCGCCGTTGCCGCCGCCGTTCCCCTCCAGAAAGATATGCTTCACCTGTTCAGCCAGGACGATGCTCGCCTCGAACTGCGTAACCTGAAGCGGGGCGCGATCGCTGTAGGCATCGCCGATTCCCATGCAGAGAACATGCGGATCGGTCACCGGCTTGCGATCGTAGATCTCCTCCATGATCGTCCCAAGGCCGGTGCGGATAATCGTCTCGGCAAGCGCTCCCATCGATCCGGTCTCATCAACCCCGATGATGATCGGCGTTGATTGCGGGTTGGCCGGTGAATCGACCGATTCGCGAACCGTGATGGTGCGTGGATCAAGATCGGGATGAATGTTCGTCTGATTGAAAATCTGCTGGCGCGTCTGACCGGCTGTCTGCGATGAGAAGTTATCCCAGTCCGCCGCGCTCCATCGTGAGCTGCCCATGGTATCAATCTCCCGTTGAGTAGATGTCGCTTGCCGATATGCTCAGTTCGACGAAGCGACGGGCGCCGAACGAAGCGGGTAGAATATTCTGACTCCATGCACGGTATTCCTCCGCCGCGCGCGCGGCAGCGGGATGCCGGAGAAAATCGATCATCGGGGACGGCGCGGCATTCCGCAGCGTAAGCGACATGCCGGTGATATCGCCGAGAAGTTCGCGGGCCATCGCCTGCACAAGCGCCAGATCGAGCCGGCAGTCGGCGCGTTTGGCACGGAGAATATCCGGCGGCGCGTATCGGTGGCTTAACGGAGGGAGCGCGGCAAGCGCGGCGCCGGAACGGGCTGCATACCACCATCCGCCGAGGAGAAATCCGGTGTGATGCCGTGGGGAGATGAAAAACGTGTCGGCCGATATCGCGTTGTGCGTCAGGCCGGCAAATCCGAGATAGCAGGCGATGTTATAGATTGCGCCGGTCATCCATGCCACATGCCGCGCATCAATCTGCCCGCCGAGCGTCTCCAGAACATCCCGCGCCAGGAACATATCAGGGGTCTTTGCCATCACCACCACCCTGGTTTCGTCATCCGATCTGAACGACTCGTGGAGCTTTGGAAGGTATTGCGAAACCTCCTTTTCCATCGCCGCGTTGTGATATCGAAGCCCTCCCAGAATGCTCCGGGCGTTTCTGGCAAGATCGCTGAACTCCGGGCGGATCAGATAGACCAGCACGGAATCGCCATAGACCATCTCCCCAAGCTCAAACCGTCGCCGACGACGGAAGCGAATCCTTCGGAGCTTCCCATCAATCCCCCGAACCTCCAGCAGCCCCGGCGTCCGCCACGTCCCGTTCGCGATCCGCTCCAGCGCGATATCATAGAGCCTGTTGATAAGCGCCGTCACATCCTTGGCCTGCGGATCGGCATTTCGGTCGGGATGCCAGTACAGGGCCAACCTGTGATATTCCGCCCGTGCCTCCGCGGCATTGTTGGCAAATAATCGCTCCGGTTCGTCCGCCGGGATGGCGAGGATGGCGGCGGCTGTCAGGTCGATAGTGGGCATGGTTCAATCTTCACAGTTCATAGTCCGGGCTGCTCCCGGATATCATGGCGAGCCGATACGGTCGATATGCCGATAAGGTACGTTTCAATCTCCCGCATCCAATCAATCGGCGGGATATTAATGATATGGGAGATAAGATGCGATGTCGATGATGATGTTTCCGCGAGCGGACGACCGCGCGGATGGGCGAGGTACACCGCAAAAGCAAAAAGGGGCTCTGTTTCCAGAACCCCTTTTCTGTGGTCTCGCTGGGATTCCATATTTCGCTTGTTTTTTCAAGTTCTCAGCGTTTTCAGCATTTGGGGGACGAGTGGGGAGACGAATCGTCTATTGTTTATGATGACACCAGGATGCTGAGCCGTGACAGCCAAGTTGGTCTGAATAAGGCTACCCCCAGTACTCGATTTAATGACGGCAAGGTGTCCATCAACCTATTATGCCCGTAACAGATAGCGAAAAACGTCGAAATTTAACAGAAAGCAGGCCTTGATAGCAGATTGTGCTCCCATCGAGGCTCAAGAAGAGTTCGCTCCATCAAAAACCGGCAAAACTTGGGATAAATCCAGATTTTTGCCTTCCATATCCAATGGGCAATGAACGGGCATTGCGCTCATCAGCATTGGGCTATCTATCTTAGCCCTAACCAATTTGAACAACAGTATGCCGCTGGCTTGTAGTCCACCGCCCTACAGAGACTTCAGCTTCATCTCGGAAATGACGCTCCCATTACACTATGTCTACTATATTATATTGGGGCAAGAT
>JBDSJW010000134.1:0-2781 GCA_039917235.1 Kapaibacterium sp. (SeqCode)
TCATCTTCCCCGTATCCTCCTCCATATGAATCCGGGTGATGCCGATCCTCTTCACAACTCCCTCCGTCACCTCAATCTCAATCCAGCCGTCGTGGCAGATCGGGTCGTCGAACTGCGAGATCTGATATCCCTTCGGCAGATCGGGATAGAAATAATTCTTCCGCGCGAAGCGGCTCAGGCGGCGCACCTGGCAGTTGGTGGCAAGGCCCATCTGGATGATATACTCCACAAGCTTCCGGTTCACCGTCGGCAGCGTGCCGGGATGTCCCAGAACCACCGGATCGGTGTTGGAGTTCGGCACCGGGCCAAACTCCGTTCCGGCGGCGGCAAATGCCTTGGACTTCGTGAGAAGCTGCGCGTGAACTTCGAGACCGATCACCGGCTCGTAGGTTTCCAGAATGGCGGGATCGATCGCGGATATATCGGACATAAACTGATCTCGATTGCGGGCTTCGGCGCGGGAAATAATCCATGCGATTATCCGCCGGCCACTGATGAGTAAACCGCTAATATAACCACCGGTGCCGAACCACGCGGAAAACGGCGCAATTGAACGCACCGGCCAATGTTACCGATATCCACCCACTTCGCTCCCCATCCGGTTTTTCTATCTTTGCCGCTCTTACACGGAGCATCAATGACATCGCTCGACATTCGCCTGATTGCCCATCGCTCGCCGGCCTACGAGGAAACCGTCGCCCTTCGCGATGACATTCTTCGCAGGCCGCTCGGGCTCTCCTTTACGCCGGAACAACTGGGGGGCGAGGGAGCTGATTATCATCTGGCATGCTATCTCGACGGCGCTCTTGCCGGATGCCTGATCCTGACCCCCATCGATGACAACGCGCTGAAGATGCGTCAGGTCGCCGTGGCGGAAGAGATGCAGGGGAAAGGCGTGGGGCGGGCGCTGGTAGAGCGCTCGGAGGAGATTGGACGGGAGAAGGGCTTTCGGGAGATCATCCTCAACGCACGCGAAACCGCGGTTCCATTCTACGACAGGCTCCGCTACGAACGGATCGGTGAGCGGTTCGAGGAAGTGGGAATTCCCCACTGGAAGATGAGGAAATCGCTCTAGACGCCGTAGAATCTACAGAACGTTTGAACCGGCGCCTTAACGGTTACAGCCTGGAAGGGAAAGCATATACCAAGGCCCGCAAGGGATCTCTGCCCGGCAATGGCCTCCAGAAATGATCGACTCATGATCGGCTTGACTTCCCCTCGATGGTTCAGGAACTGACCCCATAACGGCATCGACCGAAACAGACCGTGGATTGTTCGGGCCGATGCGCCGTACGCCGGTGGGAAGAGCCGCCGGTACGCATGAAGATTGTATAACCAGGATACGCCCACCACAATCAGATCCCCGGGAACCTCGGCCTTCAACTGTGCAAAGAGCGCCGCCAGCTCTCCCCGTCGCTCATTATCCCGCGAAGCTCCAAGCGGTGAGCAACCCGATGGCTCCGTGCTTTGGAAATGCAGGCGTACCACATTGTTGCCGTTCAACGCATATGAAAAGCAGCCAAACGTGGCGACGACCGATGGCGCGGTGTTCGCCTCCGCGTCGTTCAGATAGAAGCGATAGGTCCACTCACGACCATCTTCCGCGGTCCGCAATCCATCCACGTAAGCGCGCCAACCATTGTGCTCCAAATCGAAGCCACGCCCGAGACCGAACCGGATGTACAGGTTCGTATACTGAAACAGGGCCTGTTCCAGAGGCATCTCCGATAGAGCGGAGACTCTTTCCGCGAAGGTGAATTGAAGATCGAAGAACTCCCTGGCGAAGATCGTCCGGCCATGACTACCCTCTATCGGGGAACCAACCTGCGTTTGTACCATTGTATGTGTATCTGGAAAATCAGGATCAGTGTTGATCTCAATGATATGCTTATCGAAGGAATCAGTGTCCGGGCGGGTTTGAAACCCGCCCCGACGTGATCCGCATCACCCACCCGACCAGATACTCACAAATCCCCGCCACTTGCTCAATGCGCCCCGCCGGTTGCTCATCGGCGCTGGTGATCCCGGGCCGGGGCGGATACCTTTGCCGCCGTGGTTCGCTCCCCCCACCGTTCTCAGTCATAAGTGATTCGCCAGATGTGCCGGGACATGTCCATTCGTTTGCCATCGGATTAACAGGTACGGGCAAAACGAAGGCAGCCATCCGGCGATAGTGTTTATCCACTTCAAACCCGCAGAGGTATCCGCATGAGAAAAAGATTACTAACCCGCGTTCTGTCGCTGGCAGGCGCGGGAATGCTCGCAGGCATTTTTGGAAGCCCGCAGGCAGACGCGCAGTTCCAGGCCGTCTACGGCAACAATCTGAACGAATTCGGTCGCCAGATTCACAAGCTGGCGAACGGTAACATCGCGACGGTGGGGGAATGTCCAAACCCGGCAAACCCGGCGCAGACGGACATCTGCGTCATAATCACCACCAGCGCCGGCGCTGCGCCGACCCAGTGGGCTATCGACATCATTGGCGGCAACGATTTCGGAAAGGATCTTACCGAGACCACGACCGGCAACCTCGTGATTGTGGGGAATGCGTCGCTCAATGGAAAGACCGATGCCGATATCGTCGCGCTGGAGATGAACCCGACCACCGGCGCGATAGCGTGGGCAAAACTCTATTCCGGCGCGTTTATCACGGGCAATTTCAACGATGAGTGCAGCGATGTGGAGAATGTGGGGAACGGCTATGTGATCGCCGGAAAATCCAACAGCAACCACGGCGGGCAGTACGATGCCGTCCTCTTCAAGATCGATCTGACGGGCGGA
>JBDSJW010000135.1:0-12835 GCA_039917235.1 Kapaibacterium sp. (SeqCode)
CCTATCCGCTCAATCACCCCGCGCGCCAGCCGCCGGTCGCGGTTGCCGGCGATCATATCGAGATCGGTATCGATCAACTGAAATTTCAGCGAGGAGGAGCCGGCGTTCAGGACAAGTACGTTCATTGCGAGAGGCGTTATCGGCAAAAGGAACAATGAGAACGGGCCTGAAGGGATTGCCTCAGGCCCGTTGAAATGCTATCAATGATAATCTTTTATCGGACGATTACTGCGTGACTTCCCTGCTGAGGGCCTGAAGCCAGTCCGCGATAACCCCGGCGCTGGCAGCCTGGTTATCGAAGGAGAAATCGCCGCGGCGACGGAGGACGGTCCATGTGTAGATCTTCCGCGCGTCATCGTAGCGATAGAATCCCATATCCTGGTTTCCCATATCGGCGCCGGTATGCGTGGTATCGGAATAGGTGCCGGCCAGGGCGGGCTTCATCAGGCTTTTCATCCTGTCGAGGGAATCGCGGGGGATTGTTCTGATGAATTTCCGGCTCGGGGCGTACTCCGCGGTCAGTTCAGCCTCCGTATACTCGCCGTTCGCGTGCGGCTGCCATTCCGCGCCGCGGAACTCCCACTGGAACGAATAGAGATTGCCGGCGCTGTCGATGGAGAGGCCGCCATGCGCGAACCCCCATGCGTAATTGAGGGAAGATGCCTCGAAAAGATATTTCTGCGCGACGGGTTGAGCGCTGTCGGGATCGGGGTCCATGCCGTGGGGGCAGCATCCGGGAAGCGCCAGCAGCAGCGCCAGCGTCATCAGGGTGAGCATCTCTTTCATCATATGCCTCATAGGAAAATTAGTAGAGGAAGATTTGAGAAGAGACACGGCGTTTAGAAGCGCGTAACAGGGGGTAGGGGGACGTTTCAAACGTCCCCTGCATTTTCTTACGTCAGGCGGACGTTTCAAACGTCCCCCGCCAATGTCGTCGTATGTTCAGCCTTTGTACTGGCGGAGGTATTCCAGCCGTTCCTGAAGCTGCGAAACCGGCACCAGCAGCCGGTCCTTGCCGAAGATCGCATCCTCCGGGTGTTCGAACACCAGCTCGTAATCCCTGGACATCACGATCGCCTCCTCCGGGCAGACCTCCTCGCAGTAGCCGCAGAAGATGCAGCGGAGCATGTTGATCTCGAACTTCACCGGGTAGCGCTCCTTCTCCTTCTCGGTCTCCGCCGCCTGCACCTCGATGGCGATGGCGGGACAGACGCGCGAGCAGAGGCCGCAGGCAACGCACCGCTCGCCGTAGTCCTCCTGAACAAGCACGGGACGGCCGCGATAGCTGGCGGCGGGGATATATTTCTCCTCGGGATATTCGCGCGTGAACTTCGGCTGGAACATCTGTTTCAGCGTCAGCCCAAGCCCCTTGGCTATCTCGGGGATGTAGAGCTTCTCCCAGAATGAGAGCCGCTTGGCCTCCTCGGTGCGTACTGTTTTGGTTGCCATAACTCCATCGATCCAAATAATTCACAATCTCTCGAACTATCACCACGCGATCAGTGCGACTGGATCACCGATACGATGATCGCGGTAATCACGACGTTGGCAAGCGCCAGCGGGAACATCACGCGCCATCCCAGGTTCATAAGCTGATCGTACCGGAAGCGGGGAATGGACCAGCGAACCCAGATAAAGAAGAAGACCAGCGCCACCGTCTTGATGAACAGCGCGCCGAACTGAAGAAGCGCGCGCAGCACATCATGCTCCTTGAAGAACGACCAGTTTTCAACATCGGGGAAATGGTAGCCGCCGAAGAAGAGCGTTGCCATCAGCGCGGACATCAGGATTACATTGCCGTATTCGGCAAGGAAGAAGAGCCCGAATTTCAGGCCGGTATACTCGGTGTGGAAACCTCCCACCAGCTCCGGCTCCGCCTCGGCAAGATCGAACGGCGCGCGATTGGTCTCGGCAAACGCCGCCACCAGAAAAATCAGAAAGCCGAGCGGCTGCACGAAGATGTTCCAGCGGGGGATAAAGCCAAGCCACGATCCCCCCTGCGCCTGAACGATCTCCGTGATATTCACCGTCCCCATGTAAAGCATCATCCCCACAAGCGAAAGCCCCATCGAAAGCTCGTAGCTGATCATCTGCGCGGAGGAACGAAGCCCGCCAAGGAGCGAGTACTTGCTGTTGGATGCCCACCCCGCCAGCGTGATGCCGTAGACGCCAAGCGATGAGAGGGCGAACAGCAGCAGCAGCCCAACGTTGAGGTTCGGCGCCACCGTCGGGACGATCACCTTTCCGCCGATCGTAAAGGAATCGGCGAACGGAATCACCGCCCAGACCGCGATGGCGATGCCGATTGAGATGATCGGCGCCAGCAGATGGAAGCCGTAGTCGGCCTGCGCCGGGACGATATCCTCCTTCATCACCAGCTTGAGCACATCCGCGAACGACTGGAGCGAGCCGTGCCAGCCGGTACGGTTCGGGCCGACGCGATTCTGAATCCATGCCGACACTTTCCGCTCGAACAGCACCACGTAGGCCGCGCCGATCAGAAAGATCTGAAGCACAACGAAGATCTTGACGACCAGGATGACAACGTCTATGAGCAACATTGGAACTCTGAACTATATCGAAAATTTATGTTGTCGGGGGACGTTTCAAACGTCCCCAACCGCCTGACTGGAACAGTCTGCCTAGAACTTGTCGTTCGCCATGATCTGCGGGCGGAACTCGTGCGGAACATAGGTCCAGCCATGCGGCACCGGACGATCGCCCCGGCCAAGCTCCACGCCGTGATACTGATCGAGCTGATCGTAGCTCATCGCCTTGAACGCCGGGAGACGATTGCTCATCTCCTCGAAGATATCCTCGGTCCAGGAGTAGTTCCACCTGGTGCCGATGGCGCGGGCCACCGCCTGGATGATCTGCCACGCCGGACGGCTATCGCGACGCTCGCCGTGGGTCCAGCGGTCGTTGTATGCCCCGAACTTGTCGAGACGGGACATCTTCATCCCCATGATCCGCTCGTTCTCCTGCGTTACCACCGCCGGCATGAAATGCTGCACCGTCCGGTTCACATTCACAAACGTCCCCTCCTTCTCCGCGTATGTGGAGGTCGGGAGGACAACGTGCGCCAGACGGGCGATCGGCGTCGGGTTCCAGGCGTGGACAACCAGAAGGCTCAGCTTTGCGAGCGCGGCGGCAAGCTCCTCATCCACCGGAAGGTTCTGATCCAGGACGTAGAGCGCCTTGATCTTCCCCTGCTTCACCCCTTCCAGAATCCCCTTCAGATCATATCCCGCCTTGTCAGGCCTCACCCCCACCTCGGCCGCCCCAAGAGCATTCGCGGAGCGGTCGGCAACGCGCAGCTTCTTATCGGCGAACGACGGGTCCGCGTAGCGCATAAAATCGATGCTGGAGGCGCCGATCACCTCGCGGGCGAACTTCGCCAGCACGTAATTTTCCTCGCACGTGGCGTGCGCCGATCCGATAAACGCGATCTCCGCCGGCTTCAGGCTCTTGAGCCCTCCAGCCACCATCAGATGCGCCTCCTCCCAGCCTACCTCGGCCATCTCGCCATCGCGACGGATGACGGGGCGGACGATCCGCTCGTCGTTGACGTAGTGGAATTCCCCCAGGCGACCGGGATCGCACATCCAGTACTCATTTACCTTCATGTTCACCCTCGGCTCCAGCCGGAGGATCTCGTTGTTCCTGACGCCGACGTGGGTGTTGCAGCCACGGGCGCAGCCGGGGCAGATCGACTCATTGAAGGACATATCCCAGACGCGCGCCTTAAAGCGGAAATCGCGCGATGTGAGTGCCCCCACCGGGCAGATGTCGATCACGTTCATCGAGTACGGGTTGTCGAGTTCCGTGCCGGGGAATGTGTCGATCGTCACATGATCGCCGCGATTGACGAAGGTGAGGACCGGCTGCTCGGCACTCTCGTCGGAGAAGCGGATGCAGCGGGAGCAGCTTATGCAGCGCTCGCCGTCGAACAGCACCTCGGGGCCGAACGGCACCCGCTTATCCTTGGCCTGCTTCAGCTCCACGAACCGGCTTTCGCCGCGCCCATGCTCGAAGGCATAATCCTGGAGCTTGCACTGGCCGGCCTCATCGCAGATCGGGCAGTCCAGCGGATGGTTGATCAGAAGAAACTCCATGATCGCCTCGCGAGCCTTGATCACGCGGTCGTTGGCGGTATGCACAACCTGGCCGTCGGCCACCAGCGTGGAGCAGGCAATTGCCAGCTTGGGGAGCTTTTCCACTTCCACCAGGCACATGCGGCAGTTGCCGGAAACCGACAGCGCCGGGTGCCAGCAGAAATGCGGCACATCGATGCCGCTTTCGAGCGCCGCTTCGATCACGGTCTTCCCCGAAGCGCACTCTATCGTCTTTCCATCTATCGTGATTGTAGGCATAGGAGCTAGTAAGGCTTGACGTCACTCTGCATGGGAAGCTGAAGCCCTTGAGAACGGGCGTCGCGGAGCTGATAGCGACCGGTTTGGGAAGGCCACCGCATCGCAGTGGATGGAGCGGCCCGCCGCGCGGGTCAGGGCCGCAAAACTACGATGATTCGGGAGATTGGAGAAGTTACGATCAGAATCAGATCGCAACGCGCTTATTTGATTTTCTTGTAGAACCACCAGTTATCCGCCACCGGCTTCAACGTGATAAACTCGGTGCGCGATACCGGCGGAAGCGATCGGGAATCGGGGGCGTTGATATAGCCGTAGGAGCCTTTTTCAAGCGTTCCGGCCACGAAGAGTATCAGATCAGGGTAGCGGGGATCGCGCTCGATCCGTTTTATCCCCACCTTCCGCTTCAGCCGTTCCAGCGCCGGACGGTCCAGCGTGTAGAAGATCAGATCGCTGCCGTCGATATCATCATCCAGCTCCCGGTATTCCTCCAGCTTGCCGAAATCGACATCGCGGAGGGCGAAATCGTTCCAGCGGCGACCCCTGGCAAGCGGCGCGGCGATCTTCTCGGCGTCGGCGCGGTTCAGCCGCAGAATGGCCCGCAGGCTGTCGTCCGGGAGAAGCATCCGTTGCAGATCGGTGTGGAGAATCCGGTACGCGGCGGTCGATGTGTCGATCTCCTGCAACGACTGACGGATCTGTGACCGCTGCAACGGCGAGGGAAAGCGACGGAGCGCCTCGATCCGCCAGATCGTATCGCCGGCGCAGTAGAGATACCAGTTCTCCTTCTGCCCGCCGCTCTCCACCGTGACATAGGCCACGGCGCGACTGTAATCCCCCTCCGCGCCGCCGAGCAACGGGATGGAATCGATATGGAGATGGGCGTTGCGCGGGAACATCCCCTTGAATGTGCGGGGATCGCTCTGCGCGAACTCCCCCATCAGCCGATCGTGAAACGCCCCACGGTTCACCGAATCGTCCGCCGATGCCGTCTCGGTCAGAAACGAGTAAACGACGCCGCGCGGCGTTGTCCCCCTGGGAAGCTCCTGCGCCCCGCCAACGGCGACGGCGGCAACCAGAAGCGCAAGGACGGCAAGCGACCGTATCGGAGAAAATCCTCTCACGCGGTCAGATCCTCCCGGAACCCGCCGACAGCTCGCCGGAGGTTTCGATTGTGATTCCCAGCTCCGCAAGTTCCTCCAACGCCCGCTCCCGCGAGCCGGCCGGCGAACCGACGAAACGGGTAAGATCCTCCAGGTAGATCACCTCAAGCCCGGAATCGGCGGCGTCGGTGGCGGTGTAGAGGACGCAGTAATCCCCCGCCAGCCCCACCACGAAAACCCGCTCGATCCCCTTTGCCATCAGGCACTCCGCCAGCCCGGTGGTGATGCCGTCATTCTCCCGGAACGCGCTGTAGCTGTCGGCATGGGGACGATATCCCTTCCGCGCGATATGCGTGGCGCGCGATACATCAAGCCTCGGGTCCAGGTTCTCCCCCTCGCTGCCGATCACGCAGTGGTCCGGCCAGAGCATCTGCTGATTGCCGCGAGCCTCCTCAAGATAGGCGCGGAGATCATCCAGGCTGAATGCCGCGCTCTTCGAAAGTTCAATGCCGCCGCTCTGAAGCTCATCGAGCATCACGGCGGTAAACGGAGCACGGTTGGCGTAGGAGCTGGCAAAGGAGACGTGGCCGCGGGGATGATGGTCCTGCGTAAACACCACCTCCGTGAAAAGCCCGGTGATCCGGTTGATCGCCTCAACGATGACATCCCCCTCGGGGACGGCCAGCGCTCCCCCCGGCTGGAAATCGAGCTGCTGATCGACGATGATCAACGCATCGCGATCGTGTCTGATAGTCATGTGATCTCACGATGAAGAGGCCTCCGCGGCTTTACGCCCGGAACAACCCCGAAGATTGGAAACGTCCCGCAATCTAAAACCTAAACCGCAAAGTCCGCGTGGCAATTCCGCCCGGCGAACCACTATATTGGGGCAAACTCATTATGATGGCCTCCAACTCTCAAAGTATTCTCAACGTTCGCGCTCTTCTGGGCGCGTGGATGGCTGGCGCTCTCGCCGGCGCTCTCGTGGCATTCTGCGTTACCGCGGTCGGGGTCGGCATAGGGGAATCGCTGGCGTTTATGATCTTCATCTTCATGATCAACTCCGTCGCGCTCTTTCCACTCCTGGTGCTGGCCGGCCTGCTGCTGATCGTGATGCGGCGGCGCGCGCCGGGCCTGCTGGCGAACCGACCCGTGGCGATAGCCCTTGTCGGCGTGGCGGCGGCGCTGGCGCAGGGAGGATTGATCTTTACGATAGCCACCGTGGCGCCGCTCGGGCATGGCAACGGCCTGCTGGAATTTCGCAACCTGCTGGGTGCCGCCGGTGCGCTCTCAGGGCTGGTAATGGGAGGGATGATGGCAATGAGCGCGTCGTCGGCGATACGATCAACATCACCAGCGGCGGGATTTGAGGAGGCGGCGTGAGCTTCGCGGTGATTATTCCATCGGCTGGAACCGGCTCGCGAAGCGGGCGGGAGATCCCGAAGCAGTATGTGAAGATCCTTGGCATGCCGGTGCTTGCCCACACGATCCGCGCGTTCAGCGGGTTCCCCGGCTGCGCGGAGATCATCATCCCGATCGACGAGCGCTGGCGCGATCTGGCCGTGCAATGCGCGGCTGGCATCGATATCGTCAGGTTTGTGTCGGGGGGGGATACAAGGGGAGCATCGATAGCAAACGGGCTTGCGGCGATCGGCGCGGGGGTGGATCTGGTGATGGTGCATGACGCGGCGCGACCGTGCGTATCGCGGGATCTGATTGCGCGCGTGCTGGAGGCGGGCGTGCTTCATGGAGCCGCCATCCCGGCGCTCCCGATCAACGAGACGGTAAAACTGGTGGACGATGAGGGAATCATCCTTGAGACGATCCCCCGAAGTTCCCTCCGCACGGCCCAGACGCCGCAATGCTTCCGGCGCGATCTCCTGGAACGCGCCTACGCGCACGCCGCTTCGCACGGCATCATCGCCACCGATGACGCATCGCTGGTGGAGGAGCTTGGGGAGAAGGTGTGGGTTGTGGAGGGGAAGTGGGAAAACCTGAAGATCACCCTGCCGATCGATTTCGACAGGGCGGAAAGGGGGCTTATGGCGATACTCGATCAGCCCCGCGACTCATCGGCATCGTAGAACGGCGTTGTCTCGGTGCGGAGATATTCCCCCAGGCCATCGGCGGCCAGCCGGACGAAGTGAACCCCATCCGCGCCGATCGATCCGGCCAGCGACTGCACGCGACCGCTGAAGAGCTCGAAATCATCATCGCTCATCCCTGTCTCAAACGCCATCACGATCTTCGGCTCCTCGGTAACTCCCTCGGTGGAAACCTGCGCGATATAGGCGCGGAGAACATCGGGTCGCGATGGAAGCGCCCCCCGCAGCTCGTTCATCAACCGGACCGGATAGTCCCGTGGCTGCCCCACCATGATGCCGCCGAACGCGCCGGAGCCGGCGCCCTGACTGAAGATGGAGCCATCCAGAATGCCCCGTATCTCCGGCGGCGTAAACTCCTTTTCGTTTCTGTTCCCATAGTTCAGGATCACCGAATCGAACCCGAGGCTTACCTCCAGCAGCACGCGCGCGGGAAGCTCCACAAGCGGCGGATGATCGCGAAGCGAGGAAGCGAGGGGGATGGATGTGAAGAGGAGAATGGAGCGTTTGCCGTACAGATCGTACGGCCGCAGCAGAAGCTCGCCATCGCGCTGTTCCCCGGGAACCATCAGCGTTCCGTCCAGCAGGCGACGGTAGAACGCCTCGCGAAGCTCGGGAGTGCGGGCCGCATCGGCCAGAAGGGCGTCGAGCGGGTCATCGGCGGGGGAGCCGGCGAAGAGTTTGGAGAGAAAGCGCATGAGCCAGGGGGCTGTTGAATTACTACAGATACTCAGACTGTTCAACAGCGCTCAGCCGCAAAGCGGCCGGGCCTGAGCGTATGAGGCGTCCTCCCGGACGCCTCAGTGAGCGATGGCGAAGGCCAACGCCGCGGATGACGTTGTTCAACAGTCTGCCATGAAACGAAAACTCCCCGGAACGCTTCAACGAGCGCCGGGGAGTTTTGAACGATGAGCGGATTACTTCTGCGAGATATAGCTTGCCAGGTCCTTCTCGACCGGCGTCCTGTTCTGCGTCACATCGGTGTTGATCGTGCCGGCGACCTTATCGCCGTTCATCACGATGAACATCGGGGCGTTGGTGATCTTGTACTGCTGCTTGACCGCGTCGGAGATGCCGTTGAGGCGCGAGTCGGTAACGTAGAGAAGCACATGATCGTGCGGGATACCGGCGGCATCCAGCGCCTTCATGATCGGCGGCATCCAGGTCTGCGTGGTCTGACAGCCGCAGTTCGGCTTGATCGCCATCACAATCGTATGCCTGGAGGGATCGAACGATGACTTGATGGTCGAGACCGACTGATCGAACGTCGTCTTCCCCTCGGTGGAGGGATAGGAATCGTATCCTGTCTGATACCATGCCTTGTAGCCGGTATTGGTCAGGAACTCCTCAACCGTGGTCTGACCGAGCGTCGTCGTCGTCGATGCCGTCGGGCTGCTGGTGCAGGAGGCAACCAGGGTCACAAGCGCGCAAAGCGCAAGGGTAGCAAGAGTCCTCATGGCTGATCTGTTCTCCATAATATTATTCATCTGAGACAATTCGCTGAATATTCAGGACGGGTTCTCTCCCCCACAGGAGCTTGGCGCGGAGAAGGTCAAAATATGTTGTCGACGGCCTTTTAACAAGGGATGCTTTCTTCTCATAGCGCGTAATTCTGATCCGCGCGTTCATCGGCACGGTTCTGTGAATCTGCCCATCGGCGTAGACCCTGACGGTATCCTCGTGCCGCACCGATGTTGCAAGGATATCAAGCTCCGCGCTATCCGGCACAACCACCGGACGGGCCGTAAGCATGTGTGGAGCAATCGGGGCGATCACCATCACGCGGGTACTGGGGGCCACCACCGGCCCTCCGACCGCCAGCGAGTAGGCGGTGGAGCCGGTCGGCGTGGCGAGTATCAGGCCATCGGCGTTGTAGGTGCCGAGATAATCGCCATCGATATAGACCTCCAGATGGAGCATCAACGCGCCGTCGCGCTTATCGATCACGATATCGTTCAGCCCGATCAACGGCTCGATCTCCGGATGGTCCGGGAACGTCGCCTGAAGCAGCGTCCGCTCCACGATCCGGCACCCGCCGTCCACCAGATCATCGATCGTCTGTTCGAGCGATTCAATCGAGAACTCCGCCAGGAACCCGAGTTTCCCCAGATTGATCCCCAGCAGCGGCACGCCGGAACCGGCCAGAAGCCGGCTGCTGGAGAGCATCGTCCCATCGCCGCCGAACGCGATCGCCACCGTCGGCCGCGTCCTCATCTCCTCCCCGGAAATGAACTCGCCGATCCCCGCCAGCTCCGGGAACGCAACGGCGAGCGCCTCGTGGAGAAGGAAGAGGATCGATCGGTCGTTCAGAATCGCGACCAGCCTGCGGATGCCGTGCACGCATTCCGGCTTGCCGGTATTGCCGATAATGCCTACGAGCATTGCGTTATGTCCATCATTATTGTTCGGCGGGGAACGGTAGGGGGAACTCATGAATTCCCCCTACGCCACATTATCGGGGATCGCCTCTCCCGTGCCGGTGCTGGGCGGAATCGCCGTGTCCGATTCGGGGGATGATGGATTTTTCTCTCTGTTGACCTCCGTGACGTAATTAAGTCGCAGATCGCGCAGCGTGGTGGTCAGCATCCGGCTCTCCTCATCGGTGAGATTTCCGCTGGTCCGCTCCTCGATCATCGCCAGAAGATCGATCATAAACTGCGCCCCCTGAAGCTCACGGTCCACCTTCCCGGTCATCGGGTTGGCGAGCTTTCCCATTGCCATCATCGCCTGCGAACTGAACATCATCACCATGCTGGCGAACATCATCGTCGATTTTTCTGAGGGTGTCTCCATTGTTCCTGCAACGCTTTCTATCTGAGAAATATTGATTATTCGCGATATCGCACCGAAAAATAACGATCGGCGCGATATCGGGATGATCCGTTTTTTTTCGACGCAATCTGCTACGAACGGTCCCGCGTCATCATCCAGTATCTGCCGAAGCTCACCACGTTGTTCATCAGATCGAACGTCGCGGCCAGCACTCCGGGAACGCCATCGCGGATGCCGCGCTTCAGGAAGAGCCGTTCCAGCCAGCGCCTGAGCGGGCGGACGATCATATAATGGCGGATCGTCTTTGGGGTGATCGGCACCCCGCGCGCGGCCAGCTTGGAGGCCTCGAAACTGGTGTAGAACTCGAATTTCCGCAGCCAGATCTCGAACGTCGGATAGGGAAAATGATCGAACGGGACGCTCAACTCACCAATCGCCCCGTCGATCTCCACCCGCTCGTGATGGGACCGGCCGGGAAACCGTCCTTTGCCGCGACGGAAGAGCCGGAGCTGATTGTCGGGATAATTCCCGCCATGCTTCAGATGAACGCCGAAATAGAAATTCCGCCGGGGGATTTTGAAGCCGTTCTCCGTGGGATTTCCCGCGATCACCCTGACGATTTCATCGCGCAGATCATCGGGAATCACCTCATCCGGGTCCAGACAGAGAATCCATTCCCCATGCGCCAGATCGAAGCTGATATTCTTATTGACCTCGGGGGTCAGATGATTGGGACGCGAGTGGACATCGGCGCCGCATTGTTGCGCGATGGCGGCGGTGGCATCGCTGCTTTCGCAGTCCACCACGATCATCTCATCGCTCCATCTGCCAACCGATTCCAGCGCCCGCCGGATTGTATCATCCTCGTTCCTCGCCACCATGCAGACGCTCAGGGAGATTCGGGGGGCGGGGGAGGGACGATCGCTGCTCATCGAATGCCGGTATCGTAGTTGAATGTCACGCGACCGATCTCATCATCGGGAACAACCACCTGCTGCGCCGCGGGGGGATTGGGATAGGATGCCCCATCGATCGGCTGCGGGGTCAGCATATATGCCCCCGGCGCCAGCACAATCGCGAACACGCCGGCTGAATCGCTCTCGACAACGCCCAGAGTCTCTCTTCCCTCCCGTGCAACAACGATACGCGCTCCGGCAAGGGGAGCGGTGTTCTCAACGCCGGGGCGGGCAACCGGATAGATCGGCGAGCGGCGCACCAGGCCAATGATGCCCACATGAACCCTCGCGACAGGGACTGATTTCAACCCTCCTCCGTTTGATCCGGCGCTGCCGCAGCCCGCAAGAAGAAGAATGCTCATAACCGCCGGCAGATAATTCAATCGACTCATATCAACAATCCTGGATCGGGCTTTGGAGAATCAGCGTATTCCCGTGTCGTAGGTCAGACGCGCGCGCGCGATTTCCCCCTCGGTCACATAAATCCTCAGCGGCGGCGGCGGATGCGGGAACATCGCGCCGGGAAACGGCTGCGGCCGGAGATAATGAGTCCCCTCCTGAAGACGGACGAAAAATCTACCCGTGGTGTCACTCGTGACGCGGGCCACCACATTGCGGCTCCTGTCCTCGATCAGAATCAGCGCCCCGGCAAGGGTGGAGGAATCGATCTGCCCGTTCTCCGCCACCGGATGGACGGGCGAGCGGAATACCTCGCCGGCGATGCCGGTTCGACTGCGAACACTGTCCATCACCGCAATGCTGTCCGCCCCGCGAAGATCATCATCGGTCAGATCCCGCGTGGGACGGTGACAGGCCGACAATATAGCCAGCGCCGCGACAATGATGAGCCGAAGTGGAAGCCCGCCACGCATGATCATGATTCGCTGATATTGAAATACCTGACGCGTCGCCATCACGATTCAAGCGTGGTGACGGGACGCTGGCATGTGAAGTCCTCGCAGACATAGGCGGCCGCCAGGCCATCGACCGGGCTCATTCCCAGCACCGTTTCCACATGCCCGGCAAGCCAGGGGTCGGCCCCGCCCGGCTCCACCAGCAGCAGCGCGGTTCCGGGACGATATCTCCGCCGCGCCTGCTCCACAAGCCGTGCCGTCGATGCCGCATCGTGGGATGCGGCGATGACAATCTGCCGTGGCGGCCTTGATGCGGCCAGCGCCGCCGCCGCCATCATCGGCATGGAGATGGGGTGCTGCGCCACGCGCGCAAGGAAGAGAGCGATGGTACGCTCCGCCCTGCCGATCCGTTCGGCATCGTAGAAAAGCCGGCCCAGGCGGAGAAGGTTCATCGCCATCACGGAATTTCCCGCGGGTTCGGCGCCGTCGTGATCGGCCTTGGAGCGGACCAGCACACTGGGATCATCACCCGCCGTCATAAAGAACCCTCCACCTTCCTCATCCCAGAGGAGCGCTTCGGCCTCGCTCATCAGCCGCTCTGCCTCCTTCAGATATTCCACGGCAAAGGTCGCCTCGTACAGATCGATCAGCCCGGCGATAAGGAAGGCATAATCATCG
>JBDSJW010000136.1:0-7012 GCA_039917235.1 Kapaibacterium sp. (SeqCode)
GATCAGCTCGACCTTCAGGGTGCGATGCCAGGATTCGATCACCGCGTTGTCCCAACAGTTGCCCTTGCGGCTCATGCTCGGGATCATTCTCCAGTCGGAGAGCATCTGCTGATAGGCACCGGCGCAGTACTGGCTGCCGCGATCCGAGTGATGCAGAAGCCCATCACAGGGCCGGCCGCTGTTGCACAGCCATCCGCAAGGCCGTCAACGTGAGGTTCTGATCGATCCGATCGCTCATCGACCAGCCGACAATCCGGCGACTGAACAGATCGATGACGCTCGCCAGGTAGAGCCAGCCCTCGTCGGTCCAGGCATAGGTGATGTCGCTGGCCCACTTCCGGTTGGCATCCTCAGCCGTGAAGATCCGATCCAGCAGGTTCGGGGCCACCGGATAGCCATGCCGCGCATCGGTTGTCGTGATGCGCCGCCGCGTCGGCATGATCCCGACGATCTGGTGATCGCGCATCAGGCGTTCGACCCGATGGCGACTGACCGCGATGCCGGATTGCCGCAGCTGCTGATACAGACGCGGCGATCCGTAGGTCTGCCGGCTGGCCTGATGCCGAGAACGAATCTCCTCGACAAGCCGGCCATCCTCCTCCGATCGCTTCGATGGTGCCCGCTTCCGGAAGCGGTAGTATCCGCTACGCTCAGCGCCGCAGCCATCACGGCGACGGAATGCTCCTCTACGGAATGCTCCCCTGGCGACTCCTGCTGAAGCCGTGCGATCTGCTGATATCGCTCGATTACGGTTGCGTGATAATGCCCAGAACTTTCCTAAGAAATTCCCGCCACCGCTGCGCCATCATCCTGCTCGTGCAGCGTGAACCCGAGCGCCTCGGCACGCCGGCGCAGATTGGCAATCGATCGCTGACGATACTTCTCCTCGTAGTACGATCCCCCAGGATCTGCATACTTCATCCCGTAGCGCAGCGTGTTGTAGAACATCACCGCAATCTTCCGCGCTGTCGCGGTCACCGCCTTCGACGTGCCGATCCGCGCGCCAAGCCGACGATAGAACGCTCCCAACGCCGTGTCCGTCTTCCCGATCGTCACCGCCGCCAGACGAAGCAACGATGCCGCTCGATTACTCGATCGCCGACTCTTCGAGCTCAGAAGCTTCCCGCCCGAGATCTTGTTGCCCGGTGCCAACGTCAGCCACGAGGCCAAGTGCTTCACCGTCGGCCACCGCGTCATTTCTGTTCCGCATTCGCTGAGGAGCTTCAACCCCAGGATACGGGCCGATCCCATCGATCGCTGTCAGGTCCACGCCCAGCACGCCATACAGCGCCGATTGCACATCGAACCGCGGTGCGTTCCGCTGTCGCGATGTCCGTCGTGACGTTGCCGGAAGCGGCTCGACCGGCTGATCGTTCTGCTGTTGCAACTGCACAAGCACCCGCTCGATCTCGACATCGCACGCCGCGACATGGCACTGATAACACTCGTACCACTCGACGGCTTGAGCAAGCGCGAAGACATGCTCGTGAAGGTTCTGACGGGCCGCTCATTGCGATCAGCGGCGACGGCAACCACATGGATGCGCGAGCCGATATCGATGCCGGCCGCATGAACGTGAACCGTCGGCAGGCTCGCGGCGGTTGAGCAGATGCTGCAGTACAAGGACATCCCCCAAATCCCCCATATCCATAACCCTGAATATACTCATTGCGTCGGATTCAGGGCAACCCTGATGCCCTCCCCAACCCAACAACGATCAATCACCCCACCGGCCACCAAAACCGCACAAGCCCCTCCCCGCCCGCCTCATGGTTGCATTCCTGAACCCCCAATCGCTATCTTAGCCACTCATGACAAGGGCGTAATAGTTTATATCAATACCCTCTCTTGACTCGGCCATATGGTGACGTATATCCTCAGGCAATTCATTTATTCGATTCTCATCATTTTTGGGGTCATGACGGTTACGTTCATTCTGGTTCGGGTCCTCCCCGCCGGCGATCCCGCCCGACTGGTCTCGGGTCAGAGAACCGATATCCAGACAATTGAATCGATTCGCAGGATATGGAAGCTCGATCGGCCGATCTACGAGCAGTATGGGGACTTCCTCTCAAAAGCAATGCACGGCGATCTGGGCCGAAGCTTCGCAACCAATCTCGATGTCCGCGATTCCATCATCGAACGCTGTCCTGCCACCGCTCTCCTCGCGTTCGGCGCGCTTGCCATCGCGACGATTATGGGGATCACCATCGGCGTGATCTCGGCGTGGAAATCCAATACGGTGTTCGATTATTCTTCGATGGTCCTGGCGCTGCTCGGAATCTCCGTCCCGGTCTTCGTCCTCGGCATATTTCTTCTCATCATTAATAAATGGCTCGGCTGGTTCGGTAGCCAGGGATATATCCATTCGAGCGACGGCTGGGATTTCAGCCTCCTGATTCTGCCACTGATAGCCCTCGCGGCCCGACCTCTCTCGATCATCGCACGCATCACCAGAAGCTCGATGCTGGAGGTGCTGAGCCAGGATTATATCAGGACAGCACGAGCCAAGGGGCTGCCGATCGGGAAAACAATCATCAAACACGCCCTCAGAAATGCGCTCAATCCAGTCATCACAACGATCTCCGCATGGCTGGCGGGCACACTGGCGGGGACGGTTTTCATCGAGCAGATCTTCGGCTGGCCCGGAATCGGCAGGCTGGCGTTCCAGGCGGTTTTCCAGCTCGATTTTCCGATGATCCAGGGAACCGTCCTCTTCACCGCCGTTGTCTTCGTCATCGTCAATTTTCTGGTGGATATCATCTATTCGATGCTTGATCCCAAGGTGCGCCTGAGCTGATGCCAACCGCGCGCTCGATCACGGATCTCGATTTCCTCCCCCCCGGATCGTGGGTTATCCATTCTCAATTGTTCGTTAACTTGAGATTCCGCCGGTCCGCCGGCAAACCTCAGCAGGCAATCCCTCGGCCCGATGATGCAGGCCAGCGGATTCATTATCATGAGACCTCGTTGAAATGTCTGAGACTCTGACCGATCTCCCCCCAATCGAACGCCCGGGAGGCCTGACGCCGGCAGAACCGAATGAACCGAAGCCTCATTCACTCTGGTGGTATTCGTGGCGGCGCATGCGCAAGAATAAACTTGCGATTGTTGGCCTGATCATCATCTCCATCCTGATCGTGGTCGCCATCTTCTCCCCGATTATCTCGCCGATGGATCCCAACCGTCAGGTGCTTGAATATGTGAGGAAACCGACCGGCTTCCGCGGAAATCTGCTGGTGATGAAATCGAAAGGAGGATCGTATACCACTGAGACGATCCCAATCGAATCATATAAAGTTGATGGGGACTCCATCCGCTATATCGATATGCTCGGCCGACCCGCCGCGTTGCCACGGGCCGAGCTTGCCGGCACCAGCGAATCTGATTGGCATCAGCAGCCGCTCTACCCCCTCGGAACCGATGATCTCGGTCGTGATGTCCTCAGTCGCCTTATGGATGGCGCGCGCGTCTCACTTACCGTCGGGCTGGTGGCTGAGATGATATCGCTGATGATCGGCGTCTTCCTCGGCGCGCTCGCGGGCTATTTTCGCGGCTGGGTGGACGCGGTGATCATGTACGCGGCCAATGTGATCTGGAGCTTCCCTTTTATTCTGCTGGTCATCGCCATCTCACTTGCATGGCAGGGAATCTGGGGAAATTTCATCGCATTCCTGACGCCGGTGTTTCCCGGCATAAAAAACGCAAACGCCGGGTTCTGGCAGGCGTTTATCGCCATCGGCGTTGCAAACTGGGTCGATACGGCCCGCATCGTTCGCGGACAGTTTTTCTCGCTCAGGGAAACCGAATACGTGGAGGCAACCCGCGCACTTGGATTCGGCTCGCTCAGAACGATCTTCCGTCATATGTTGCCCAATGCGATCGGCCCGATCATCATTATCACCACCGCCGGATTTGCCTCCGCGATCATGTCCGAGGCATCCCTTGCATATCTTGGGCTTGGCGTACAGCCCCCCGATGCTTCCTGGGGACAGATGATCAAGGATGGCTACGGAAATCTTATGGCGGGAACAAACTGGGGCCTGGCGATTTATCCCTGCATCGCAATCGCCCTGGCGGTCTTCGGATTCAATATGTTCGGCGATGGAATCCGCGATGCGCTCGATCCAAAAGCGAAACGCTGAGTTCAGCCCCCTATATATAAGGGAAGAGTTCGGACGATTCCGCCCCCGCCCGCACCGGAATCTTCAGTCACATGTCACTTTTTCGATAAGACACAGATATGGCAAAGCTTCTCGAAGTAAAGAACCTCCGCACCTACTTCTATACCGATGATGGCGTGGCTCGCTCGGTCGATGGCATCAGCTACGATGTCGATCATAAGGAAACACTCGGCGTGGTCGGTGAATCCGGTTGCGGAAAATCGGTGACAGCGCTCTCGATTATGCGACTGATCCCCGAGCCCCCCGGCAAAATCGTCTCCGGCGAAGTCCTTTACAACGGAACCAATCTGCTCGATCTCTCCGAGGAACGGATGCGCGCAATCCGCGGCAACGATATCTCGATGATCTTCCAGGAGCCGATGACCTCCCTTAACCCGGTCTTCACCATCGGCTATCAAATCGATGAAGCCATCATCCTCCATCAGAAAGTCTCCAAAGCGGAAGCGCGCAATCGCTCCATCGAAATGCTGAAACTGGTCGGCATTCCCGCCCCCGATCAACGCTACAGAGAATATCCGCATCAGCTCTCCGGCGGTATGCGGCAGCGCGTGATGATCGCCATGGCGCTCTCCTGCAATCCCGATCTGCTGATTGCCGATGAGCCGACAACGGCGCTCGATGTTACCGTTCAGGCACAAATCTTGGAGCTTATCACACGGTTGCAGGAGGAAATGGGAATGGGCGTGATCATGATCACGCACGATCTCGGCGTAATTGCCGAAGTCTCGGATCGCGTGGCGGTGATGTACGCGGCGAAAATCGTGGAATACGCAACGGCGGATGAGATTTTCTATAATCCGAAACATCCCTACACAATCGGTCTGCTGAAATCGATTCCGCGACTCGGTGAACAGCATACACGGCTGGCGACAATCGAGGGAACAGTTCCGGCGCCGACGAATTTTCCGGTGGGCTGCCACTTCTGCACCCGCTGCGCCTATGCCGATCAACTCTGCTGGAACGATGAGCCGCCGCTCGTCGAAATCGAAACGGGCCACTCGGTCGCCTGCTGGCATATCGACAAAGTGCAGGCCGGTGAACGACGGGAAGTGGGATCGCCATTGATGTAATTTCACGACGAAATCCTCGGGATTCAGTTTGTGAATCAGACTGTTCAAGGATGATGTCCTTCAACAGTCTGCCGAGGGGATGATTTCTTCCCTGGTTCCCGCTTCTCCGGCGCGATAATTTCCGTTCAGTTCGGACGTTTGCTGATCGTACAGTTTCGGAGGTGGCGTATGAAAATCTTCCTGGCTCTTCTGGTTCTCCTGATCGCAATCGGGGCAAATGCCCCGGCGCAGGTTACCGGCATTCCCGCGGGCTCCGGCACCGGACATCCCTCCGGCCCTTCACATCCCGGAATTCCCGGCGATACGCTCTTTATCTTTCAGCCGGCGCGTCCGCTGATCGACAGTCAGAGCGTCGCAAATCGCTGGGATGATGCGTATGGGTTCGATCTCCTCTTCAGCAACAGCGGATTTGGCGCCGGCGGATTCTATCAGCATAATTATACGGACAAGCTCTCAGGCTTTATCAATCTGAGCGCCACCGGCTCGCGAAAATCAGATGAGTTCGAGCAATATGATGCCGCCCTCCAGGATTATCGCGTCCCCGGAAAAGTCAACCGGCTCTTTGCGTTTCCTCTTACTGTCGGGCTCCGTTACCGGATGCTCGATGAAGTTCTCGTCGATAACTTCCGCCCATATGCAAATATCGGCGTCGGGCCGACGATGATCGTGGCGCTGCCGTACGATTATTCCTTCTTCAGAAGCTTCGGCCACGCGCAGACGTATTTCACCGCCGGAGGATTTGTCGGCATCGGCGCTGAAGTCGGTGGAAGAAAACCGGTGCTCGGTGTTAACCTCCGCTACTTCTACATTCCGTTCAAGCGCGGACTGGAAAGCGTGAAAGGCGATCCGATCACCGATTTCGGCGGATTGTTCCTGACGATGAACGTCGGCTTCCACTGAGATTGTTGTTCGACGGAAAGATTTTCTAAAAAACAAAAACAGCCTGATTGAACGCGATTGTTCAATCAGGCTGTTCTGCTTTTGCGAAACTTCATGGAAGAAGTGGCTATCGTAAAATTCTCAATTGTCATTCTGAACCGAAGGTGAAGAATCTGGCAAGTCCGTACGTTCGAGATTCTTCGCGTTGCTCAGAATGACAAACCGAATTATAGAGATCCGGAGCTTTTAAAACGAACTGCTACTGAAACTTCGTTCTCGAGCTCCTCCATGCGCTGTTACTTCACCCCGTTCGCCGCCATTACTTCATCGCGAATCTCCAGCAGATATTCCCGCGCCGCGTCATATTCATTTGGGATTTTTCCGTCGAGAATCGCGTCCTCGATGGCCCCTTTCAGCACGCCGACAAGTTTTGACGGAGGGATTCCGCAGATCTCCATGATCTCCTCCCCGCGCACCGGCGATTGAAACGCCCGCAGACGATCCTTCTCCTCCACTTCCCTGATTCTGTCGATCACGCGATCGTAATTCTCAAGATATCGCCGCACGCGCCGCGCATCGCGACTGGTGATATCGGCGCGGCAAAGTGTGAACAGATCGTTCAGATCCTCCCCCGCATCCACCACCAATCGGCGGATCGCGGAATCGGTGACGCCCTCATCGACAAGCACCATCGGGCGATGGTGGAGTCGCACGAGCTTCGCAACGTAATCGCGCGCGCGCAACGGCAATTTCAGCCGACGGAAAATCTTATCCTGCCAGCGCGCACCGATCTCGTCGTGACCGTGAAAACTCCAGCCGATTCCCTCGCGAAAACGTTTTGTCTGCGGCTTTGCGATATCGTGCATCAGTGCGGCAAAG
>JBDSJW010000137.1:0-5973 GCA_039917235.1 Kapaibacterium sp. (SeqCode)
CCGGCGGAGGCGATGATCATCGCCGCGTACGACAGCACGCATGTGGTGATCTACACCCACGGGCGGCAGCTGAATGGGAACCCGTCGCTGAGGCTGACCCTGAACCGGAACGAGGTGTATCAGTTCCAGAGCTGGTGCGATACCACCACCAATACCACCAGACAGCAGGTCAGCCTTGGCGGCATCTCGATCATCGCCGATCAGCCTGTCGGCGTCCTCTCCGGCAATACGCGGAGTCTGGTCCAGCAGGCGGATCAGGGGCTTGCCAACAACATCTACAAGAACATGCTGATGGAGTGGCTGGCGCCGGCCGAGGCGCGCGGAACCGAGTTCGTTTACCTGCCGACCTGGGATGGCATGGAGTCCGATTCCGCGCATCGGGGATTGCGGACGTTTGAATATGTGCAGGTGGTGGGGAATTCCGGGTATGAGACGAGAGGATCGTATACCTCCGCGACATTCTCCGGTTCGCGGTCGATCCTTGTTCCCGTCGATACCACGCAGCGTATCGAATTCGGCGGCGGGGTTGCCGGCTATATCAAAACATCGGGCCCGGCGCAGGTGATGATGATGTCCAGCTCGATCACCAGATTCAACGGATCAACCCCCTGCTTCCAGGGCCTTTCCTGCCTGAGCTACAGCGGATGGGCGCCCTATATGACGGAGATCACGCCGCGCGAGCAGTGGACCGGCTTTGCGCCCTTTATCGCCCCCTCCTATCCGGTCAATCTTACATCGTATATCAATGTGGTGACCGATACAAACTCCGTGGCCAATATCACGATGGAGGATGGAACGCGCTTCCCCTTCACGCGGAAGATTCCCGGCACCGATCTGATCTGGGGCTCGATGAAGGTTGCTCCCGGAGTTACCCACTACCTGTCGGGATCGAGCGGCGCGCGGTTCGGCGGATATGTCTATGGGATCTACAGTGGAGGGGAGGAATATCGTCCCGGCCGATCAAAGAAGGGGGATGACGATGCGGCGATTCTGGGAGGGCCCCAGGAGGTCACCGCGCTCCATCCGTGCGAGTACGAGGAGTACAGCGCGCTCTCCTACGGCTACCCGCTGGCGCCTGAGCGGAACACGATCCATATCTCGAACGATCTGAAGATCGATACCGCCACCGGCTGCTCGCGGTTCTCCATCTTTATCCGTTCCTTCGGCTTGTCGCCGGTCGGCATCGCCTCGGTCAGACTGGAGGACTCCAGTACCGTGAACGCCAGGCTCATCGCAATCGACCCTTCCGATCCGAAGGATCTTCCCCTGCACCCGAATGCCGATCTGGTTGTGCTTCCCATCGACGATGCCGCCGATACGAAGGGCGCGGTTATCGTCACCGATCAGATGGGAAGGGCGCGACGGTTCCCGTTCAGCTTCTACCGGCAGACCGGTCTGGCATACGATCGCGCATCGGTTGATTTCGGCTATGTGGGATTTCATCAGTCGGGGCAGATTGTGGTGGCGGTCACAAACAACGGATCGCGCAACATCGCGATCAGCGATATCCATCCCGCCTCTCGTCCCGATATCTTCCAGGTGGTTTCCACTACCCCTCCTCTGGTTCCGGTGCCGGTGCTGAAGCCCGGTGAAAAGATGTACGTGACACTCGGGGTAACGGTGCCGCAGATGGTCGCCAACTATATCGATACGCTCAGGTTGGGCTGCGAGACGGCCGGCATCGCCATGGCTGCCCAGGGAACAGTGCAGCGCATCCATGTCACCGATCCGGTCTTTGGCAATCAGAACAACCTTGTCGACGGCAAGAAGCCGGTGGATGGCACGTTCGATATTTGCAACGAGGGGAATCTTACGATCACCCTCCAGGATCCCGACCATATCGACCCGATCCAGGTGGATGGAACCAATGGCACATTCGTGATTGCCTCTTCGACGATGCAGAGCCTTTATGGGAAGATGATTGCGCCTGGAGAGTGCGTTCCCATCAAGGTCACCTTCAAAAACTCGAAGGAGGGGAAGTATCACGTGGTGGCGCGCGTCCTGGCCTCCACGCGGGACTACCGCGATACATCGGTCTGGGATGTGACGGTCTCCCGTAATGCCGCCGCTTCAATGGGCGTAAGCGCGGGATATTCGTTCGATGATGCCCTCCCCAACCCGTTCAGGAACCGCACGGAATTTCGGTTCGCGCTCGGCGCGGCGGGCGTCACAACAGTGGAAGTCTACGATGCCGTCGGCACGCGCGTTGCCACGCTTGCCGATGAATGGCTGGAGCGCGGGGCGCACGCCATCGTCTGGGATGCCGCCGGGATGCCGGGGGGGACCTACCACTGCCGGATCAGATCGGGCGGTTGGAGTGGTGACCGGGCGGTGATCCTTCAGAAATAGCTTTTCGGGAATTCCTCCCTGCATCCGTTGCCGTCAGGCTTTCGGATGCAGGGATTTTTTTTGTGGTCGCGCCGCGCCGCATGTTTCATATCGCCGGAAGCCGCCATCATCCTATCTTGAGGCTTATTCTTTCCCACGGCCATTCCACCCCTCCAGCGGGGATGCGCCGGACACGATCAACCGATATCATGAGAGTTTTTCTTCCCGGCATCGGCCCGGCTCCCGGCGAGGCGCTTCTTGGCGCCAAGGGGGAGAATCTGGCCCGGATGCTGGCCGCCGGCCATGCCGTTCCACCGTTCTTTGTGATTACATCGGAGGCGTTCGCGGAAACTGTCGGCGCGCTGGATGGGGATGTCGGCGCGGCGGATCATATCGCCGGCGTCCGGTTCACGGATGCTCTTGGCGTTGAGATTGAAGATGCGATTGCCGCCGCCGGTCTGGGGGATGCGATGCTCGCCGTCCGTTCCTCCGCCATCGGCGAGGATGGCGCCGGGCTTTCCTTTGCCGGACAGCTTGCGTCGTTTCTCTTTGTTCGTCGCGAGGAAGTCCTGGAAGCCGTCAGAAATGTCTGGGCATCGGCGTTCAGCCAGCGGGCTGTTGCCTACCGTCGCAACAACGGCGTTGAGGGCGTTCCGCGCGTGGCGGTGGTGGTGCAGCGGATGATCGACGCCGATACGTCCGGGGTGGCGTTCGGCATCGACCCTATCTCCGGCGATCGGGACGCGGTGGTGATCTCCGCGGTTCCGGGGCTTGGCGAGGGGCTTGTCAGCGGCGCGCTGGATGCCGATACGTTTCTGGTGACGGGGGGGGCGGTCCGCTCCACCATCGCCGTAAAATCGCATCGCGTCGTCGTTGATCGCGCCGGTGGAAGCTCGACGATCACGGAGGATCTGCCGGAGCCGCTGCGGACGCTTCCCGCGCTGACCGAGAAGTGGACGGGGGAGATCGCGCGGGTCACGAAAAGCCTGAACAGGCTCTTCGGAAGGCCGCAGGATGTTGAGTGGTGCATCGCCGGTGGGGTTCTCTATCTCCTTCAGAGCCGACCCGTCACCAACCTGGCCGCCATCCCCGCCGATACGCGCTGGTCAAGAATCCTCTGGGACAACTCGAACATCATCGAAAGCTATTCCGGCGTCACCACCCCTCTCACCTTCTCCTTCGTCCGCGATGTCTACACGGAGGTCTATAAGGATCTCTGCCGCATCCTTGGCGTTGATGAGGAGGGCATCGAGGGGAACGCGGAGATCTTTCAGATGCTTGGCCTGATCGGCGGGCGGATCTACTACAACCTCCTTAACTGGTATCGCGTGCTTGCGCTTCTCCCCGGCTATTCGATCAACGCGGGATTTATGGAGGGGATGATGGGGGTTCGCGAGCGACTTGAGGAGATCCCGGCGGTTCGCAGAAATGGTCGCAATCCCTACATGGCGCTCGGGCTTTCACTCTATCGGCTGGTGGCCGGGCTGGTGACGCTGCCGAAGAAGATCGTCGCGTTTCAGGAACATCTCAACATCACCCTTCTTCCGTTTGAATCGCGCACGCTGGATGATCTCTCCGCCGAGACGCCGGAAGCGCTTATCGGCCACTATCATCTTCTTGAGCGTTCGCTTCTCCGTCGCTGGCGGATTCCGATCCTCAACGATTTCTACACGATGATCTTCTTCGGCCTGCTGAAGCGTACCGTGGAGAAATGGATGAACGATGCCGGCGGCACCATCCACAACGATCTGCTCGCGGGGGAGGGGGGGATCATCTCCACCGAGCCGCTCCGCCGTCTCCGCGCGCTCGCCAACGGAATCCTTGCCGATGAATCGCTGACGCGGCTTATCCTCCACGGCGATGAGACGGAGGCGGCCCGCGTTCTGCTGGATGAATCGCCGTTCGCCGATGAGGCCCGCGCCTACCTGACAACGTTCGGCGATCGATATGTGGGCGAGCTGAAACTTGAGACGATCACGATGACGCACGACCACCGTCTGCTGGTCCGCTATCTGGCCGGCTATCTCAACGGCGGCCATGTCGATGTTCGCGATGATTCCGGCGGAAGCGCTCTCCGGTCGGCGGCGGAACGTCGCGCGCGGAAGGAGATTCGCGGGGCGTTACGGAAGGGGCTGTTCGGGTTCATTCTGCGGCAGGCGCGCCAGCGGGTGAAGAACCGGGAGAATCTGCGATTTGAGCGGACGCGCGTGTTCGCCGTGGTGCGGAAGATATTCCTTGCCATCGGCACGCGGTTGAGCTGCGAGGGGATCATCGACGCCCCGCGCGATATCTTCTTTCTTACAAAAGAGGAGATGTTCTCCTACGTCAACGGAACGGCCGTCACCGCCGATCTTCGCGGCCTGATCGCCCTCCGCCGCCGGGAGTTCGCGGCATATGAAACGAGCAATCCGGCCGATCGATTTTTCACGCACGGCATGGTCTATCACGGCAACAGTTTCGCCGGCGAGCGCTCCGTTGTTGCCGCCGGGGATGGCGATCTTACCGGAACCCCCTGTTCCCCCGGCATCGTCCGTGGTCGCATCAGGAAGGTGACGGACCCCGGCACGGCGCCTCCGCTCGGCGGCGCTATTCTGGTTGCCGAGCGTACCGATCCGGGCTGGGCGCCCCTCTTCCCCACGGCGGGGGCGCTGCTGGTGGAGAGGGGAAGCCTTCTCTCCCACTCGGCCATCGTCGCGCGGGAGATGGGGATACCCGCCATCGTCGGGATTGATGGGTTGATGGAGCGGCTGATTGAGGGGGAGGAGGTTGAGATGGATGGTTCCACCGGGATCATCAGGCTGTTCCGGAACCGGGAGGATGGATGAGCGATATCCGCGAGCGCGCTCAGTTCGATATCATACGCTACGCCAACTGCTGGGAGGATGCGGATATTCTGGTGGAGGCGCTCCGGCTCCGTCCGGGGCTTGCCTGCATGTCGATAGCCTCCGCCGGGGATAACTCCCTTGCGTTGCTTGCCGCCGCCCCATCGCTGGTGCTGGCCGTTGATATCAGCCCTGTGCAGATCGCATGTTCGGATCTGAAGCGCGCCGCCATCGCGGAGCTGGATCATCCCGACTTCCTCGCCTTTCTCGGCTTCCATCCTGCCGTTCGCGACCGGCTTGAAATCTACCGTCTGCTCAGGCCAGTGCTGACCGCGGAGGCGCGTGAATACTGGGACAGGAGCGGCGATGTGATTGCCTCCGGCGTAATCCATGCCGGAAAGTTCGAAAGCTATTTTCATCTCTTCCGCCGCCGTGTGCTTCCGCTTGTTCATGGTCGCCGCGACGTGGCGGCTCTTCTGGCGCCGAAAACGGGAGAGGAGCGGGTGGAGTTCTATCGGCGGCGATGGGACACGCGACGGTGGCGGTGGATGTTCCGGCTCTTCTTCAGTCGGTTTGTGATGGGACGGATGGGGCGCGATCCCGAGTTCTTCCGCTATGTGGAAGGGAGCGTGGCGGAGCGCATTCTCGGTCGCGTGAAGTACGCGCTGACGGAGCTTCCCGCACATGACAATCCCTACATGACTTATATCCTCACCGGCGGTTTCGGCAACGCGCTGCCGTTCTACGCGCGTCTTGAGAACTTCGCCGCCATCAGGGAAAACCTTGGCGCGCTCCGCCTTTTCCGTGGCGATCTCTCCGCCGC